>JAFUXY010000006.1 GCA_017477005.1 Lachnospiraceae bacterium
GGTGGAGACTGCGGAAACAGCAGAGAAGGCGGCGAAGATAGCGGGGATGGCAGAGACAGCGGCAGAAGAGGCAGCAGATGTGACGGAAGCGGTCAAAAAGGAGCCGGAGACGCTGGAAGAAAAGATCGCGTTCATCTTCAAGGAAAAGATCGGAAAAGAGCTGTCCGAGTGTACGGATAAAGAGGTAATGGAAGGGCTGTTGATCTTTGTTCGCGGGGAGATGGAGGGCAGGAAGCCGATCACTGGAAAGAAAAAGCTGTACTATATTTCCGCTGAATTTTTGATTGGAAAGCTGCTGTCCAACAACCTGATCAACCTTGGTCTCTACGACGAGGTGCGGGAGCTTTTGAAAGCAAATGGCAAGGATCTCGCGGCTGTGGAGGAATGCGAGCCGGAGCCTTCGCTGGGCAATGGCGGACTTGGGCGGCTGGCGGCCTGTTTTTTGGATTCGATCGCTACGCTTTCTCTGCCCGGGGACGGCATTGGGCTGAATTATCATTTCGGCCTGTTTGAGCAGAAATTCATCGATTACAAACAAAGGGAATTCAAGAACGAATGGATCACACCCGAAAGCTGGCTGGTCAAACGCGAGGGTACTTATTCGGTGCCGTTCCGCCGGATGACGGTGAATGGTTCCTTGTATGACATCGACGTGCCTGGCTATGGCGTGGAGGGGGTCAACCGTCTGCACCTGTTCGACGTGGACTCCGTCGATGAAACCCTCGTCGGCGAGGAGGGGATCGATTTCGACAAGGACGATATCGCCCGCAATCTGACCCTGTTTTTGTATCCGGACGACAGCGACCGCGCGGGTCGTCTGCTGCGGATTTACCAGCAGTATTTCATGACGAGCTGCGGTGCCCAGTTTATTTTGAAGGAGGCCGAGGAAGCGGGGTACGACCTGCGAAAGCTCGACGAGCATGCGGCGATCCAGATCAACGATACGCATCCGTCCATGGTGATCCCTGAGTTGATCCGCCTGTTGGGAATCCGGGGGCTCACGATGGACGAGGCGATTTCCGTGGTGGAGAGGACCTGCGCCTATACGAACCATACGATTCTCGCTGAGGCGTTGGAAAAGTGGCCGATGGATTACATGGAGGAGGTAGTGCCGCATCAGCTTCCGATCATCCGCGAGCTCGACAACCGGATCCGCAAGCAGTATGAGGACGGGTCGCTGTACATCATTGATGGCGAGAACCGGGTGCATATGGCGCATATGGACATCCATTATGGCCATTCGGTGAACGGGGTCGCCGCGCTGCACACGGATATTTTGAAGAATACCCAGTTGAAGAAATTCTATGCGATCTATCCGGACAAGTTCAACAACAAGACCAATGGGATCACGTTCCGCAGATGGCTGCTCTACGCGAACCCGCTTTTGACCAAGGAGATTGAATCGCTGATCGGCAGCGGCTTCCGGAAAGACGCCGAAGAGCTTTTGAAATTGAAGGATTTTGCGGACGATGCGCAGGTGCTCGCGAGGATCAATGAGATCAAGCACCAGAACAAGATCGCCGCGTCCAATTATCTGAAGGAAACGCAGGGGATCGAGATTGACACCGATAGTTTGTTTGATGTGCAGATGAAGCGGCTGCATGCCTACAAGCGGCAGCAGATGAACGCCTTGTTTGCGATTCACGAATATCTGCGGATCAAGGAGGGCAAATTGCCCAAGAAGCCGGTGACCATGCTCTTCGGGGCGAAGGCCGCGCCGGCCTATGAGCTGGCAAAAGACATCATCCATTTGCTGCTCTGCCTGCAGGAGCTGACCACCAAAGACCCCAAGGTCGCACCGTATTTCAAAGTGGTCTTCTTGGAAAACTATAATGTCTCCAAGGCGGAGAAATTCATTCCGGCGGCCAATTTGTCCGAGCAGATTTCGCTGGCCTCCCAGGAAGCGAGCGGAACCGGCAATATGAAATTCATGCTGAACGGGGCGCTGACGATCGGGACGCTCGACGGCGCCAATGTCGAGATCCGGGATCTGGTCGGAGAAGAAAATATTTATATTTTCGGGAAAAAGCCCCAGGATGTGCTGGATCTCTACGCTACCGGCGGCTACCATGCGAAAGAGTATTACGACAAAGACGAGACGATTGCCGAATTGGTCGACTTTATTTTGGGCAAAGAGCTGTTGGCAATCGGCGATGAGACGAGCCTGAAACGGCTCCACGACGACCTGATCGGAAAGGACTGGTTCATGACCCTGCTTGATACGGCAGAATATATCCGGTGCAAGGACGGCGTGTACGACGATTATGCGACGAAGAAGGATGAATGGGACCGCAAGGTGCTGCTCAACATCGCCGGCGCGAGATTCTTTTCCTCAGATCGCACGATCGCCGAGTACAACCGGGACATCTGGCATCTGTCATGAAAACGTCCGAAGAGTTCGCCATTCGTATCGAAGGCGTCGGAAAGCGCTACAAATTATTCAAGAGCAACAAGGCGAGGCTTTTGGACAGCTTTGGCTTCAAAAAAGAAGGACTCTATGAGCTGCATCATGCCTTGTCGGGAATTGATTTTGACATTTCAAAGGGGGAGACGGTCGGCATCATTGGAACGAATGGTGCCGGAAAGTCCACCCTTCTAAAAATTATTACAGGTGTGATCACTCCCTCGGAGGGACGGCTCCTGGTGGACGGCCGGATCTCGGCGCTGTTGGAGCTCGGCGCCGGGTTCAATCAGCAATACACCGGCATCGAAAATATTTACCTAAACGGCACAATGATGGGGTTTTCGAGGGAGGAGATCGACCGCCGCATGGACTCCATTCTGGACTTTGCGGACATCGGAGATTTCGCCTACCAGCCTGTCAAGATGTATTCTTCGGGGATGTTTGTGCGTCTGGCCTTTGCGGTGGCGATCAATATAGACCCGGAGATTTTGATCGTGGACGAGGCACTGTCGGTCGGCGATGTGTTTTTTCAGGCCAAGTGCTACAGCAAGTTTGAAGAGTTCAAGCGGCAGGGGAAGACCATCCTGTTTGTCAGCCACGACCTAAGCTCGATCGCCCGCTACTGCGACCGGGTCATGCTGCTCCACCACGGGAAAAAGCTCGACGAGGGTACTCCGAAGGCGATGATCGATCTCTACAAAAAGGTACTGCAAGATGAGGCACGATTCAACCTGCGGCAGCGGCTTTCGGAGGGAGAGAAAAAGACGGTCGCGGCGGAGGACGCCGAGGAGTGGAAGGGATTTTTTCAGATCAATCCCGGCCTGAATGAATACGGAAACGGCGTGGCGACGATTGTTGATTACGCGATCATCGATGAAAACGGCCATTTGACCGCGACGATCGAGAAGGGAAACCGCTTCACGATCAAAAGCAAGGTCTTGTTTCATGAGGCGGTCGAAAATCCGATTTTCACGTTTACCTTCAAAAACGCGAAGGGCGTGGATATTACCGGATCGAACACCCGCATAGAGGGGGTGGAGGTGCCTCCGGTGTCGCCTGGCGAGGTCTATGTCGCGAGCTTTTCCCAGCAGATGAGCCTTCAGGGTGGAGAATATCTGCTTTCGATGAGCTGCACCGGTTTTGTCGAGGGGGAGCTGGTGGTGTACCACCGACTGTACGATCTGCTGAATGTATCCGTGGTTTCGATGAAGGATACGGTGGGGTTCTATGATATGGATTCTGAGACGACAGTGGAGAAGGTGCAGCCGTTCCATTGACGGAATGGTTTTGAGAGGATTTCTGAGGTTCTAGTGCAATGAAGGCGTATCAAAAAACACAGCTTCAAAAATTTTTCCTGCTCTTGGGCAAGCAGAAGAATGAAAAAATGTTGATCGTCACCTGTCCCGGGAAACGGGCGTCTTTGGTGGAAAGCAATCGGGAGCGGGATTTTTTGGTGGAGGCCAGAGCCTATTTTGCGGATGGAGCCGAGATAGAAACCTGGCCGGTTGATGAGCTTGCCTACCTGTGGGACGACAAGATCTACGATCTGATCTTGCTCCGTTATGTGCTGTTTCATCAGGTGAAGTTTCCGATGGATGAAAAGAAGTCGCTCAAAATTCTGGCCAGGCATCTGAGTCCGTGGGGCAGGATCGTGGTCCTCGAAAACAACCGAATGGGACTCAAGACCCTGGCAGGAGACCGGTACGATGGGACCGGGAAGGAACGGGGGCTTTTGAAAAGCGAATTGAGGAGTGCCTTTTCGTACGCCGGACTTTCGCCGGTGTTTTATTATCCGCATCCGTTGGCGGAAAATATGGAATATCTGTTTTCGGACGCGAAGCTGCCCAAGGGAGAGCCGCTTGACGCTGCTGTGTGGGAGGGAAGTCCCAGGGCTGCTTTTTTTGACGAAGGGCAGGCGGCTTCCGATGCGGCGGCGCAGGGAGTCTTCGGGGAGGTTTGCAACCAGTTTTTCTGTATTGCGAAACGGGCGAAGCTGCAGGGCGCGGAGCCGGTGGGACTGATGGACAGAGGCGGAGGCTTTGAATCCACCGGCAAGGAATATTCCTTGATCTACCGGCAGTTTTTGGACAACCGGGATGAGCGGTTTCGCCTGATGAAAAGCATTTATCGGGCGGGCGGCGCGGCGGCTTCGATGGAGCAATCCGGCGGGAAAAGCCCGAACAATGGAAACGACCCCGGCATCCTGTGCCTGGAAA
>JAFUXY010000099.1 GCA_017477005.1 Lachnospiraceae bacterium
AAGCATTTTGGCTTTGTCATGTTGAACGACGGCTCGTGTTTTTCGCCGCTGCAGGTGGTATATGATGAAGCGCTGTCCAATTTTGAGACAATCAGCGCGCAAAATGTGGGCGCGGCGCTCATCTGCCGGGGCGAAATCGTACTGACACCCGAGGCCAAGCAGCCCTTTGAAATGAAGGCGACAGAAATCATTATCGATGGCGCTTCCGATCCCAAATATCCTCTGCAGCCCAAGCGACACAGCATGGAATTTTTGCGTACGCTCACCCATTTGCGGGCGAGGACGAATACCTTTGCGGCGGTCTTTCGGGTGCGTTCTCTGGCGGCCTATGCGATCCACAAATTTTTCCAGGAGAGAAACTTTGTCTATGTCCATACGCCGATCATCACGTCTTCAGATGCAGAGGGCGCCGGTGAGATGTTTTCTGTCACGACGATCGATCCGGCGAACGTGCCGCTGACCGAGGACGGGCAGGTGGATTACCGGCAGGACTTCTTCGGCAAGCCTACGAACCTGACAGTTTCGGGACAGCTCAATGGCGAGACCTTTGCGTTGGCCTTCCGCAATATTTATACCTTTGGGCCGACATTTCGGGCGGAAAATTCCAATACCACCCGGCATGCGGCGGAATTTTGGATGATCGAGCCGGAAATGGCGTTCTGTGACCTTGATGGAGATATGGAAATCGCGGAGGCGATGATTAAATTCATCATCGAATACGTCCTCGAAAACGCGCCGGAGGAAATGGCGTTTTTCAACCAGTTTGTGGACAAGGGGCTGATTCAGCGGCTCGAGCATGTGCTGCATGCGGACTTCGGCAGGATTTCGTATTCGGATGCGGTCGAGGAATTGGAGCAGCACAACGACCGGTTTGATTACAAGGTGTCCTGGGGCGCGGATCTGCAGACCGAGCATGAGAGGTTTTTGACCGAAGAATTGTTCAAGCGTCCGCTCTTTGTGACGGATTATCCCAAAGAGATCAAGGCTTTCTATATGAAGCAGAACAAGGACGGAAAGACCGTGGCGGCGATGGATTGTCTTGTGCCCGGTATCGGGGAGATCATCGGAGGAAGCCAGAGAGAGGATGATTTTGAAAAGTTGAGCGCCCGGATCCGGGAGCTGGGGATGAACGAGTCGGATTATGATTTCTATATGGATCTGCGGAAGTACGGAAGCGTACGCCATGCCGGTTTTGGACTCGGCTTTGAGCGGATGGTCATGTATCTGACAGGGATGGGGAATATCCGCGACGTAATCCCCTTCCCGCGGACGGTAGGGACTTGTGAGTAGGCTAGAGTCCCTTAGCACAGTTGAGGAGAAGGCGAAAAAGGAGAGAAATACATGGCAAAAATAGAAATCCCCAGAGGGTATCATCCGGCGCTGAATTTGAAGCAGACACAGATTGCGATCAAGCGGGTGAAGGATTTTTTTCAGCAGCAATTGATGGCGCAGCTCAATCTGCGTCGTGTGTCCGCGCCGCTGTTTGTGGAGCCGGAGTCTGGCTTGAATGACAATTTGAATGGTGTGGAGCGTCCCGTTTCGTTCAGTATCCGCGAGCAGGAGGGCGTTCAGGTGGAGATCGTACATTCGCTTGCGAAATGGAAGCGTCTGGCGCTGTATCGTTATGGTTTTTCGGAGGGCGAAGGGCTTTATACGGATATGAACGCGATCCGTCGGGATGAAGAGACGGACAATCTGCATTCGATTTATGTAGATCAGTGGGATTGGGAGAAGATCATCTCCAAGGAGGCTCGCCATGAAAAGACCCTGCGAAATACCGTCAAGGCCGTCTATGACGCGCTGAAGGTGACGGAAAAATATATGTCCAACCGCTATGAGTATATTCAGTGCATATTGCCTGAAGAGATTACCTTTATTACCACGCAGGAGCTTTTGGACCGCTATCCGCACCTGGACGCCAAGGAGCGGGAGCACGAGGCCGCGAAGGA
>JAFUXY010000100.1 GCA_017477005.1 Lachnospiraceae bacterium
CGGTGGTGCATGTACCCGACAGTGGCGAGCCGGAAATCATTGCAGATTCTACAAACGAAACACCGGGCGAAGTGTCGGAAGCCGGAGCAGAATTTGAGGCAGACAAGTTCTCAACGTATACATTGGTGGTTCATACGGATCATACGAGATCAGACAATATTTGGTATTTTAATGTAGATGAGAACTATAACGTAACTGAGATGAAAGGTACGTTGCCTTCCTTTTCTTCAATCGGAACAATTTCTTCGGGGGGATCCATTGCGGCGATATTCGATACGGAGGGTTTGGACGATGGAAAGCGCGAGTTGCCAAGAAAGATTCGCGTTCGCTATGGAGCGGTAGCCGGAGCGGAAGTGGGCATGGCGATCGATGTTTACAAAAATCCGAAAGCAAACAATCCTGTTGGTGATGACGATCCCATAGCTTCAAGTGAATATGACAGTGACGCTCGCGTGGTTGTCCCAAAGGCTGTATCAAATACCTACTATAAAGCATACTATGAACACACAATAGCAATACCGGAATCAGCCTCAGAGTATATCTCAAAGGGAGATACGTACAGTATCGTATGCAGGATTGATTGTGCGGGAACGGACAACAAAATAGAACTATTTGCCGTTTCGGTATCAGATGGTGAGAAGGGAGGAACAGGTTTTTATCAACAAAGTAGCGGTGGGAGCTTCGTAGGACTCAATTTCGTAGGACTCAATAATGTAATGAGTCTGAAATCCGAGCAAGTTGTGTCCGGGGACAACAGCGATTTCAAGGGTACGATCAACCTGACACCTTCCGGAGATCACTTCCTCGAAACCGATGGTGAAGAAAGTCGGAGAACGGAGATCCTGACCGCATCGTTGAGCGATGGGTCTTCTAGGAATATATATTATAAATCTAGCAATACAGGTGTTGTGACTGTTTCACCTGATAATGGATATCCATCCGATGAAGTGACAATAACAGCGGTGGCACCTGGGGCGGCGGAAATTACAGCAGAGATAAGGGACAATAATAATCAAGTGGTAAAAAGTACTACGCATAAAGTCTATGTTTTATCGGTAGCCCTGAAGAATAGCGATAATACGGTTGTTGACAAATTAGAGTATTCAAAGGCGAAGGATGGTGTGAAACCGAATTCTGTTGTCGTGAATTGCGGGGATGATTTGATAGAGGATACGCACTATAAACTAACTTATAGCAACAATGGGGCTGTAGGAACGGCTACAGTGACTATTAAAGGAAAAAAGAAAACGGATTATGAGGGGTTCGAAACCACTAGGACATATACAATAGAGCCTCGCCACTTTTCTACCAAAGATGATTTTAGCTTTTCGAATTGGGAATTAGAAGAATCGAAAACAGGAGTGTCTTTGATTGAAAGAAAGGCAATACTGCTGGACAGCGTTGGTATGACCACGCTCACATATGGAAGTGATTATACGGCATCGGTTAAAATACAGACAAGTGATACCAATGGAAACTATGATTTTAGTAAGGGAATACCGTGTACGATTCATATATCAGCAGGATCGACGGGAAATTATACATTCGGAAATGACAATGTAGGAATAGATTTGTCGGATAAGATTTGGTCTACGGTAGATTTGAATGTGGCCATTTCGAGTATTGATTTAAATAGTACGTATAATTATACATATAATGGAAAGGACAAAGAGCCTACAGTAACTGAATTTAGGACGAAGATGGGAGGCGGAGAAGAAAAAGTAGTTACGCTTCCAGCCGAAGCCTACCGGTCTTTATCAGATAATAGTGGATGGATTACCTATACGAACAATGTCAATGCAAACACAAATTCGAGTGAAAAATCGGTAGCGACTGTGAATGGACGGTCTATTGTTGTTTCCGATGGTGATTCTAGTAGTAGGATTGTATCGTTTACAGGCAGCAGTAGTACGAGCTTTGAAATTTTGCCTGCTGAAACATTTGAGATTTCCGATTTGGAATTTTCGGATGACATAGATGTGGTTTCAAATACGAGTGACAATCGGAGTGTATATTATACAGGGAGTGAAATCAAGCCGTCGGTTGTAGTCAAGTCGGGTGGTGAGGAGCTGACGGAAGGTGAAGATTATACTATAAAATCATACACAAACAATAGGTACGTCACAACGGCGGATAGTCCGGCGACAGTAACGGTTGAAGGAAAAGGAAACTATGCGGGAGTAACAGAATCTCAAGATTTCTCCATACTTCCTTTGTCGTTGAATGATTTTGATGCTGTAAACACCAGAGGCACTGTCAGGGATACGAATAAAATTGAGAAGAAATACAACGGTTCTCAAATAAGCATTCGGATGGGAGAAACGGAGAGCGCTCTGACTTCATCGAATCCGGCGGATTTCATCGCCTACTATACTTTGGGAAATGGAGGCAAGATTTATTTAACGACAAATGATTGTCAGACATTCGAATATTATCAGGGTAATAACAAGGTTGATGCACCAGAAGAGACGGGAGATTATCAGCTTGTGATTAAACCCAAAGAGGGACACAGCTATTTGGATTCGGCAACGTCTTTGAGTGTGCCGGTTGCGGTCGTGAGCCGAAGTCTGTCGGATAGCACAGTGACATGGTATGTTCAGAAACAGATAGGAGATACAACAAAGACATATAATGTCAGCAAGGCCAAGGATGGCCGGTACAGCGTGAATTTTGAAGGTGCTGTTGAATATGATGGAACAGACATAAAGATGACGACTAGCGATGCTCATGCTGGCGGTGTATGGGGAACGGACAGTGCGCTTTCCAGGGCAAATAAAACCCTGGTGTCGGGAACGGACTTTGATATTTCCTATGATAATAATATAAATGCCTCGGGTGGGCAAGGCTATACGGCAAAAATCATCTTGACCGGTAAGAATGCTTACGACAAGTCTTCTTTAGAAATATTTTTTACAATTGAAAAAAGGAATATTAAGAATCGAGACATTCAATTTATAAGAAATTATGGCTCAAATAAGGCAGGTGTCACGATTAGAGATACCCAACTTAATAAGGATTTAATCGAAAACACGGATTATACGCTGGAAAGCCGACCGGCTAGTGATCCTACTGGGGAATCTACTGTGGAAATCACCGGTAAGGGGGATTATCGTGGGACGGTGACGAAGACCTATACATATGGGACGGATTTGACCAAGACGTTGGCGGCAAATAATTTGGATGGGGCTGCCACGGATAAGGTGTATGTGACACCGAAGACTGGAACGACTGCTACAAGAGACGGCGATACAAAGACGTTCAATATCACCTACAATGGGAGTGCGCCAGAGTTTCAATTGACGCATGTAGGGTATGAGAAGACGGCCGGGACGAACTATGTACTGGAAGAGGGTGCAGAGAAGGATTATACGATTTCATACTACAAGTCAAACGATGGGACGAGCTCGGCCATCAATAATGGGAATTGGAGTACGTCAACGGTGTCTGACACCGATCGAAAGAATCCGGGAACATACAAAGCGGTGGTCACGGGTACCAGTGTGTCTTCTGACTCCGTGGAATGCTACTACAATGAGTATGAGTTTTATTATACGATTAACAAAGGAAAGTGGGATTATTCACAGGTAAAGGTAGAGGACAAAAAGTATACAATTGGAACGGTAGAATCGAACAATGTGTATCCTTATGTACCGGGAATACTCGGAAACAGTGGCGGATTGAAGGAGGAATTAGAAAAGGAGCTGACCTACAATAATGAGGAGAATACAGTAGACAAATTAGGAGAAAAAATTTCTATTCAAAGCATCGATATATGTAAAGGTACATCGATCACTGAGGACTCAACGCCTATTTTTTCATCGATCAATGGTATTCCGGTGAATAGTGGTCAACTGGACGTTGGAGAAACATACTCTCTCCGCATCCAGTTGAAGGATCCGGCAAATTATACATGGACTAAGGATCAATCGATCACTTTGCCATTCCAAATTGCTCCTTGCGTGTTGGACAAGGCCATGGTCGATAAGAATGCAAATGCAGAAGTCACGGCTATTCAAGGGGTATTGTCTGGTTTTCAATCAAATGGAAACTATTATACGATTGAGACGACATTGGGGGACGAAGGAGGAAGAACTAGTCGGACATACGATGGGAAAGCCCATACCGGAACGATTACGAAATATCCTACGATTACACTTTGTAATAATTCATGGAACACGATTCAGTCCTTTGGTGCAATTGGTGAAACGAATTTCCAGGTCGAATATGACACTACGGGAGTTACTGAAAGCCAGGTGCAGTATTCTCCTTGGACTGAGACAAGCGGCTCTTATACCGCTACCAATGTAGGAAAGTACAAGGCAACGATTAAGCCGGATGGAAACAGTTCTATTGTGAAGGGGAGCGGGATTGATCTGACCTATACTATCAGTAACG
>JAFUXY010000101.1 GCA_017477005.1 Lachnospiraceae bacterium
CGTTTTTCTTGTCGGACACATCGGCATACAATGCGTCAAAGGCCGCCGATACATCCGAAGAGAGCGCCTTGCTGTTGGCCAGCGCCCGACGCACAAACAGCTCTGAATAATCTCCGGTCATCGCCACCAATTCCGCGACGGTGTTTTCAAAGAAACGGGACTGCATCCCGGTCGCCCCTACGCTGCCGATCTCTTCCTTGTCCACCAGCAGCGCCGCCAAAGTCTTCTTGCCCGGCTTCGCGTCCGCCAGCGCCCAAAACGAAGGATAGGCACAGACCCGGTCGTCATGGCCGTAGCCCATGATCATGCTGCGATCAAAACCATAATCCCTGGCCTCGCCCGCCGGTACCACTTCGATCTCCGCCGACAAAAAATCCTCTTCCTCGATGTCGTAGGTCTCCTTCAAAATACGCAGGATATTTTTCTTGACCAACTCCTTTTTCTTTTTGGGTTCTTTTTCGCCCTCTTCGATGAACGGGATGCTGCCCACCAACACGTCAAGCTGCTCTCCCTCCACGGCCTTCGCCGCTTTTTTCTCCATCTGCGTCTGCGCAAGATGGATCAAAAGATCGCTGACCCCAAACACCGGATCGCCCGGCTTGTCGCCGATCGCCACCGCAATCCGGGTGCCGTCCTTTTTGACGACCACGCCATGCAAGGCCAACGGAAGCGTCACCCATTGGTATTTTTTGATGCCGCCGTAATAATGGGTATCGAGCAGCACCATATCCGCATCCTCATACAGCGGATTCTGTTTCAGATCCATCCGCGGCGAGTCGATGTGCGCGCCAAGGATATCGATACCCTTTTGAAGCGGCTCTTCGCCAATCACAAAGGCAGCCAACGCCTTTCCGAAATTCGACCGGTAGACCTTGTCCCCCGGCGAAAGCGTCTCGCCCTTTGCGATACATTCGTCTAAGTCCTTGAACCCAACTTTCTTCGCTTCTTCTATAAAATAAGCCGTACATTCCCGCTCGGTCTTGCAGTTCGAGATAAACTGACGATAACCCTCTGCGAAATCCATTACCTTTTTCTGTTCTGCTTCATCCACATACTTCTTCCAAGCATTTGGTCTTTCCATTTGCGTCTCCTGTTCTACTTTTTGAGGGGCAATTCACCGCCACTCTTCCCTGATGTCTACCGACAAATTGGTGTATGGATACCGGCACTTATTTCCTCACCATGTTTTCCTGCACCCTGCGGTACAGCTCCGCCGCCGCATTGTACCCCATCTTCTTCTGACGATGGTTCACGGCCGCCGTCTCGCAGATCACCGCCAGATTCCGTCCCGGGCGGATCGGCAGCGAATGCCGCACGATCTGCGTGTCCAAAATATCAATATATTCATCCTCGAGCCCGAAACGCTCGTACTCGATTTCCTTCTCCCACGGCTCGAGCTTGATCACAAAATCCAACTGCTGCGAATCCTCGACGCACTCCACGCCGTACAAGCTCTTGACATCAATGATCCCGATGCCTCGCAGCTCGATCAGGTGCTTCGTCACATCCGGGGAAGAGCCTATGATCGTATGATTGTCGATCTTTCTAAGCTCGACCACATCGTCCGCCACCAGTCGATGCCCGCGGCGGATCAGCTCAAGCGCTGCCTCGCTCTTCCCAATGCCGCTTTCGCCGGTAATCATCAAGCCTTCGCCGTACACATCCACCATCACGCCGTGGATCCGCTTGGTCGGCGCCAGGTCATAACGCAGCCGGTAGATCAGCTCCGCCAAAAATTCTGACGTGCCGCGCTCCGTCCCCAAAAGCGGCACATTCCGCGCCCTCGCCAATGAAAGCAGCGCAGGCTCCGGCACAAAGCCACGGCAGAAAATAATACAAGGCACATCGCCCTGCGACAGCAGCTTCATAAAAATATATTTGCGCTCTTCCTCGGTCTTGCGGTTGTTCAGATACGTCCACTCCACCATACCGATCAACTGAATTCTTTCCGGATCGAAGTGCTCAAAAAAACCGTTGAGCTGCAGCGCCGGACGATTGATGTCCCGCGAGCGCACATAATGCTGGGACAAATCCATTTCCTCTGTAAAATTCTTCAAATTCAAAAATTCAGCAATACCAGACAGCTTTGCTCCATCCTCTGACATAACGCCTCCCTTCTCTCCGCCTCCTTTTCACCCCGCCACCATTGTATCGGTTTTGCCTGTTTTGTCAATGCTTTCCGACTGGATTATCCTCTCTTTTCGGATGCAAAAAATCATAGAGGCTCTGGGCAGCCCGCACATCCATCCCATCCACCGCTGCCAACTCCTCCACCGATGCCGCGCGCATCTCCTCCACCGACGCAAACCGCTTCATCAGATTCCGCCGCCTCGTAGGCCCGATCCCGGTCACATCATCGAGGAAACTATGCACCTGCGCCTTCCCCCTCAGGGATTTGTGGTAGGTAATGGCGAACCGATGCGCCTCGTCCTGCAGCCGGGTAATCAGCTTGAACCCCTCGGAATGGTGGTCGATCATCCGCTCCACATTTTGGTAATACAGCCCCCGGGTACGATGGTGGTCGTCCTTCACCATCCCCGCCACCGGAATCTGCAGTCCCAGCTCGTCCAACACCTCGAGCGCGATATTGACCTGCCCCTTTCCGCCATCCATCATGATGATGTCCGGAAACTGCGTGAAGCTCCCCTCTTCGACCGTACGCCCCTTTTGCGAAAGCTCGTCCCGCTCCTTCAAGCCGTGCGAAAAACGGCGGGTCAGCACCTCCTTCATCGAGGCATAATCATTCGGCCCCGTGACCGAGCGGATCTTGAACTTCCGGTAGGCGTTCCGGAGCGGCTTTCCCTTGTCGAAGACAACCATCGAGCCCACCGACTCAAACCCATTGGTATTGGAAATATCGTAGGCCTCCATCCGCATAATGCCGGGTATCCCAAGCAGCGACGCAATCTCCTTCATCGCACCGATCGTGCGTCCCTCTTCCCGTTTGAGCCGCTCCTTGTCCTGGTCGAGCACCATCTGCGCATTCTTTTCCGCCATCTTGACCAGGCGGTTTTTGTCGCCCCGCTTGGGCACATGCAGATAGACCTTTCCGCCCCGCCGCTCGCCCAGCCACTCGACAAACGGCTCTTTTGATGGAATGTCGATCGAAATATAGATCTCTCTCGGAATCAGCGGTGCCTCGGCATAATACTGCTGCAAAAATGCCGCCATGATCTCCCCGGCCTCTTCCTCGATCCGCACATTCATGAAAAAATGCTCGCGTCCAATCATCTTTCCGCCGCGGATAAAGAAAATCTGTGCCAACGCGTCGCCGTCCTGCTGGGCAAGCGCCACGATGTCCTTGTCTCCGTTGTCGAAATTCGTGACCTTTTGGCGGTTCATGCACACGCCAACCGCCTTGATCAGATCCCGATATCCGGCGGCTTTTTCAAATTCCATCGCCTCGGACGCTGCCTTCATCTTCGCCTTCAGATCCGCGAGCACCGCCTTGTCGTCTCCGTTCAAAAAAGTGAGCGCGCCTTCGATCTGCTTGCGGTAATCCTCCTCGGACAATTCCCCAAGGCAAACGCCCTTGCACTGTCCCATATGATAATTCAGGCACGGGCGTTCCTTTCCGATATCCCGTGGAAAGGGCCGGTTGCAGGTACGCAGCAAAAACAACTTCTGCACGAGGTCGATCGTCTCATGCACCGCGCCTGCGTTCGGAAACGGGCCGAAATACCTCGCGCCGTCCTTTTCCACCCTTCGGCAAAACAAGACTCGGGGATAAGCCTCCGCCACCGTGACCTTTATATAAGGATAGGTCTTGTCATCCCGCAGCATCGTGTTGTATTTCGGATGATACTCCTTGATGAAATTGTTTTCTAAGACCAGCGCCTCCAGTTCTGTGTCGCAGACAATGAACTCAAACCGGTGAATCCGCTCCACCATTTGCTGTTTTTTTATCCCCTCGTCATGGGAGGGCTGAAAATACTGGTGTACCCGCTTGGTCAGGCTCTTCGCTTTGCCGACATAGATGAGGTCGTCCCGGACATCCCGCATCAGATAAACCCCCGGTTTGTTCGGGAGTTGTTTTAATTTTTCCTCGATTTCCGGTCTCATTGCCCTTTTTATTCCCTCACATATGCACAACAAGAGCACCCCGTTGGATGCTCTTTATAACAAACGAATCAACAATCTGCACCACCAAGAAACTATGCACACAAATCAAGTTCATGCACGATATAATTTCCGTGTATACTTCACCCCTGTGCCACGAGGTTCACATGCCGCCCAATCGTATGCTCTTCAGACTCCTCGTCCTCAAACATATCAATTTCTTCCGCTTCCTCATCCTCGGGCTCGATGCCCGTCAGGTCGCGGAACATCTCCATAAATTCCTTGCCGGTGATCGTTTCTTGTTTGAACAGGTAATCCGCAATATTGTCCAGTACCGGACGGTTTTCCTCCAATATTGCGTGCGCCTTGGCGTAGCAGTCGTTGATGATCGCCAGCACCTCCGCGTCAATCTCGCTGGCAGTACTCTCCCCGCAGGTCAGCGCCGCGCGCCCTTCGAGGTACTGACTCTCCACGGTGGCGAGCCCCATCATCCCAAAACGCTCGCTCATCCCGAATCGGGTCACCATATTGCGGGCGATCGACGTCGCCTTTTCAATATCATTGGCCGCGCCGCTCGTCGAGGACTCAAACACCAGATCCTCGGCCGCACGCCCCGCCATAAAGGTTGTAATCTTCGCCAAAAGCTCTTCTTTGGTCTCTAAATATTTTTCCTCCTCCGGTGTCTGCAGCGTGTACCCGAGCGCGCCCATGGTACGCGGCACAATCGTAATCTTCTGCACCGGCTCTGTATTCTTCTGAAAAGCGGAAACCAGCGCATGCCCCACCTCATGGTAGGAAACAATATGCCGCTCCTTTTCGCTCATGACCCGGTCCTTCTTCTCCTTGCCGCCTACCGCCACAAGCTCAAAAGCCTCGAACAGATCCGCCTGGTTGACATATTGGCGCCCGTTTTTGACCGCAATAATCGCAGCTTCATTGATAATATTGGCGAGATCTGATCCGACCAGCCCCGCCGAAGCCAGCGCCATTGCGTCGAGATCCACGGTCTCATCCATTGCCACGTCCTTGGAATGCACCTTCAGCGTCTCCAAACGCCCCCGCAGATCCGGCCGATCCACGATGATCCGCCGATCAAACCGTCCCGGCCGCAGCAGCGCCTTGTCCAAGACCTCCGGGCGGTTCGTCGCCGCCAGAATCAACAGCCCCTTTGACGTGTCAAAACCGTCCATCTCCGCCAAAAGCTGATTCAACGTCTGCTCCCGCTCGTCGTTTCCGCCACCATAGCGGGAATCCCGGCTCTTTCCGATCGCGTCGATCTCGTCGATGAAGATAATACAAGGCGCCGCTTTTTGGGCGTCCTTGAACAGATCCCGCACCCGGGACGCGCCCACGCCGACAAACAGTTCCACGAAATCCGAACCGGCCAGCGAGAAAAACGGCACCCCCGCCTCCCCGGCCACGGCCTTCGCGAGCAGGGTCTTTCCGGTTCCAGGAGGTCCGACAAGAAGCGCTCCCTTCGGCAGCTTCGCTCCGATCGCAGTGTATTTCTGGGGATTGTGTAAAAAGTCTACGACCTCCTGCAGCGATTCTTTCGCCTCGTCCTGTCCGGCCACGTCCGCAAAGTTCACGCCGGTGGACTTCTCCACATACACCTTCGCTGTGCTGCGTCCTACCGAAAACGGCCCGCCGCCGCCCCGGCGCATCATATAGGCATAGAAGCCGATCAACAAAAGCACCGGCAGAATAAAGCTGATCAAATTGTAGATGATCGCCGCCGTATTGTCCTCTTTGGCGACATTGATCTCCACCTGATGCTCTTCGAGGGTCGATAGCAGCGAATCATCGACAATATAATTGGTATAGAATTCGAGCTGCTTTTCAGTCTGCCGCGGCGCCGGAGTCTGCGCGGACACATCCCCTTCGTCCGGCTCGTAGGTCGAATCCTGCTTCAAGGTAATATTGATCTTCTTGGCCTCGATCTCGACGCTTTCCACCTGGTCGCTCTTGACCAGCTCGATGAATTTGGAATACGACAATTCCTTTGGATCGCCTGCGCCGCCCGCAAAGGATCGATACATATAATGCGTCGCCAACAGCGCCAGGATTGAAAAGACAACAAAAATAGAAATCGGATTCCGCGGACCGCCGCCCGGCCATCCCGGCCCCCCCGATCCTCCGGGACCATTTGGCCCGCCACCCGGCA
>JAFUXY010000102.1 GCA_017477005.1 Lachnospiraceae bacterium
GAACGATCACGGATATTACCCAGGAAAAGAACAATCAGTTGAAATTCCAGACAGAGATGGCGCCAAATATAGAGTCGCTTCGCAATGGGATCCGGGAAATCGCAAAGACCGTTGCGCTGACGGCCAGCCAGATGAAGGATGTTTCGTCAAAGCAGGAGGAGGTCAGCGAGTCCGCCAAGAAGATTGAGAAAGCCGTCAATGCGTCTATGGAGATCATTGGCAGTATTCAGAGTATTGCGAATCAGACAAACCTGTTGTCGCTGAACGCCAGTATTGAGGCGGCCAGAGCCGGTGAAGCGGGGAGGGGGTTCGCGGTAGTCGCGGATGAGGTTCAGAACCTGTCGAATTCTACGAAGGAAACGACAAATTATATTTCCGACATCCTCAACAATATGAACAAGGCGGTTGAGGATATTCTCGACAAGATCGCGCAGATCAGTGACAGCGTATCAGCCGAAAGCCAGGAGATGGAATCCATCGATACTACGATCGAATCGCTCAATCAGGCGGCCAATGATATTGCGGAGATGGCGGCTACGCTTTATCAGTGACTAGGCAATGTCGGATATAGATAACGGTTCCGTTGACTGAACTGTTATTGCATGGATCAAAACTGAGACGGCGGATTTTGCATAGTGGATGAGAAGATATGAAAAAAACGGTGGCAACTTTCTCTTACTAATTTCGAAGTACAGAGAATGTTTGAAAAGATGGTGAAGGGATGGTTTGATGAGGATACTTCGTTTGGCGATTTTGTGTCGGCTATGTTTGCGGGTGAAGAGGATGAAATGAATTATGGATTTGCCTTTGAGGGGGAGAAATGCCTGATCCGGAAGGGGTAGGTGCGAGGCTATTTTGGAGGAAATGGGGATTTTTGCCTAAGAATTTCGGGATGCGATTTATGCATTCCGAGAATGGAGGTTTTAGAAATGGGAGCATATCTAAATCCGGGAAATAGTGGATTTATTGAAATGATTCAATCAGAATATGTTGATAAGACTGGATTAATCGGGTTGATCAATAATACGATAAATACAAAAAAAAGCTGACCTGTATCAGCCGTCCTCGTCGTTTTGTCAAGCTGGCGTATTATACATATCGGGAGCATTATTTGCAGTGGGAGGAGCTTCCTTGTGGAGAGGGGGACGCCGACATTGTCTATCTTCCCAAGCACGACTCAGAGTGGCCAGTGTTGGTAATCGAGTTGAAATGGAAAGACTCAGCGGAAGGCACTATTTCTCAAATTTTAGACAGGAAATATCCGGAAAGTCTGGAGGGATTTGGAAGCGAAATCGTATTAGTCGGCATCAATTATGACAAGGACGCGCCGGGAAGGGACAAGAAGCATAGCTGCAAGATAATACGGATGGAGAAATAATAGCTACCACGTAGAAAATCGTATAGGGAGGTACTTTATGTACCTCCCGCAAGGAAAGGGTTCTATCAGAGCATCTCTTCAAAAATGGCGCTTTTTTTGCAGAAACACACCCCGAAAGAAATCACGCCATTGTATCCGTCGTCGAGGATTCCTTCTTTGTATTTTTTGTCACGAATCTGGGTGAAGGCTTCACAGATGCCATCTGCCATTTCAGAGTATTTTTTTCGAACCTTTATTTCGAAAAGAATGGCCGGAGCCTTGGGCCACCCCGGGTACAGGACAATGTCTGGGCGGCCATCGCCTTCTTCCCGATTCGATTTCGCAACATAATCCGGCGTTCCGTATAAAATCGAGAGTAGAAATCCGTGATAAAACGATTCCTTGCTGTCAAAGGTACTGATGGATTTATTCAATAGGCTGGTAATAAATCGCCCCATCGATTCGGTATCCCGTTCCAGTACTGCCTGATAAAATTTGCTTTGGTCTGTTTTTTTGACTATCTCTTCAAACCAACCTCGAATTTGGTTCTCATATATGCTGCATATCTCCTGATTGGGAATCCGCATAGTAAGATAGATATCTCTGCCTTCTGTTCGTTCTGACACTTTTCTCAAGTAGCCTGTAAAAAATAGGAAATTCCAAAGATTCTCTTCGTTTTTATAGACATCGTCATAAGTAATCTCTTCGTGAATCTTCTTTTCTATGGTTTCAAATGCAATCAGCGTATCAAGCTCTTCTCGCATTTTGGTGTCCGCATGATATACCAGGTCGCGGATGATTGTATTTGAGGACGTGTTTGCCCAGTAGGGCTCCGGGAAGGCGTCTCGGCTCACCTGGTGCTTGTAAACGTACTTGATAACGCTCCACGGGTTGTAGATCTCGGTCTGTCCGAACAGATATCCGTCGTACCATTTCCGGACTTCGGGCATCTTTTCGGATAGATCGTAGTATTCAAGCATATCCGCCGTCTCTTGATCCGTGAAGCCGAACCCTTCTACAAAACGTGCATCTCGAACCGTATTGATCTCCAGATGGTTCAACCCAGTGAATATGCTTTCTCGGCTGATCCGCAGGCACCCTGTCACCACGGCGCGTTCCAGGGTGGGATTTGTCTTCAGCGAACTTTCAAACAGCGATCGGATGAAGCCCACCATTTGATCATAGAAACCCGCATAATAGGCGTTCTCAAGAGGAACGTCATACTCATCTAAAAGGATAATCGTATTTTTTCCATGATACTGTTTCAAACAGATGGACAAAATCTGGAGCGCATGCGCAAAATCCGACACGTCTGCTTCAAGGCGTGCCTCATCCTGTGGCATCAGATAGGAACTCAGGGGAGAATCGTATAATTTTTTCAGTCTGTCCGCCGAGGTTTTTTCCAGTTTGTCTGACTTCAGAAGATAACTATGTCTGGAAATCTCGAAAGAAATGTCCGACTTGAGCTGAAAAAAAGCACTGGCAAAGTTTGGCTGTTTTGCGGACTTCAGGGAGAGAAAGATCACCGGATATTGACCCATCATGGAGATGACTTCGTCCTTCGCATCCATGATTTTTTTCCCCTCAAAATAATGGGAATTATCTATCCTATTGCCGTTTCGATCCATCTCGCATTCAAAGAAAGCCTGCAGCATCGTGAGCGCCAGCGTTTTTCCGAAGCGCCGGGGACGAGTGAACAGCGTCACCTTCCCGCCATCCTGTACTATATCCTGGATCAGCGAGGTCTTGTCGACAAAGTAGCAGTTTTCATCAATCATATTTTTGTAAAATTCATATCCGATTCCAATTTTTTTCATTTGAATTGTCTCCATCTCCGGCGAGTCATAGTAAGCGAATGAAACTTTGGGATTTTAATTTCCCTTTCGAACAACGTATCAAGTGACTCTATTATATCATGTGTTTGTGATAAAATCTATGGTAATGGAAGGAGGAAATGTTTTTTTGCGGGAGCGTTGTTGCATCAGGCGTTGTCCTTTGTTATAGTAAGCGATAGAAACAATCTATTTTTACAGAAGGAAGGGGGAAAGAAGATGAAGTTATCCAAAAAGTTTTTTGCAATGATTCTTGTTGCCATAATGTGTCTCGGCACGGTGGCTCCAGTTCCGATCACGCCGACGCTTGTTCAGGCAAAAGCGAAAGCACCATCTTCAGAGGCCATACATTATGTATTGGACAATGGATTGATGTCTGTGGATGCCAAAGGCGCATTCAATCCGGATGCTGTGGTTAGCGGTCGAGATTTCGCAAAGAGTTTGCGAGTCCTCGATTCCAAGTTCTCCGCCAAGCTCACCAAGGCACCGCTGACCCGTGAGCTAGCAGTGTCCACGCTTCGTGCTTATGCCAAAGAAAAGGGGATCAAAGCCAATATAGCAAAAGTAATAGGCGGTCAAAAACGCAATCCGAAGAGCGTTTTGACTCGCAAGCAGGCTGCCGAAATGTTGATGCGTTATTGTACGAAGATTGGCTCTTATCCGATCCAGTCCCTCGTTGGTCAGTCTGTAGATTACTCCAAATCCGATAATTGGCTGCGTGTTCCCAAGGTCACGAAAGCGGTCGATACGGTCTATATCTATCCTACTGTGTTCATTGATGCCAGTCCCGATGTGCCGCGGATTGCTCCTATTGACAATGCGAGTATGCGTGCCGGAGCGGAAAAAATGTATCAGGATCAGGCCACGGCGTTTGAAAAGTATACGAATGTCTTTGCACCATATTATCGCCAGAGCAATCTAATAGCGATCACTGGAAAAGCCGGTGCGGAGTTGGAAGCGTTTCAGATGCAGGAGCAGCGTACCGACATTTACGGGGTGCTGGATTATTATTTCAAACATTACAATCAAGGCAGACCATTCATTATTGCGGGTCATTCTCAGGGATCTATTATGACGAAGATTGTACTTGGCGAGTATATGCAGCAGCATCCTGAGTATTACAAACGTATGGTCGCGGCTTATATAATTGGTTTTTCGGTTACGAAGGATTTTCTCACGGAGCATCCGTACCTGAAATTTGCCAAGGGCGCGGATGATACCGGTGTCATTGTCTCGTGGAATACAGAAGGATCGGGCAACAAGGGTCAGTTCAACATGGTGGTTTCGGATGGCGCTCTCGCAATCAATCCCATCAACTGGAAGCGCGACAATACCTACGCTCCTGTGGAAGAAAACCTGGGAAGTCTGGTAATGAATAGGGAGACTGGAAAATATGAGATGACAAACGGCGTTGCGGATGCACAGGTAGATCTGGAGCGGGGCGTTGTAATTTGCACCACCGGACGACCGTTTATTGCTCAGACAGATTTTTTCGGCCCGGCAAGTTATCATGCCAATGATTATGATTTTTATTATGTGAATATCCAGGAGAATGTCGGCGACCGCGTAAAAAGCTTCTTGAAGAGCATAGGGCGGAGGTGAAAGTGGTGTATTACAGAGTGTAACGAGGCCGAGACGATGCAGTTGTTCTGGGAGGAAGGAAAAGCGGGACAGAGAAATCTGCCTCGCTTTTTTAGTGATCGAAATAAGGTTATTTATTGATTATACACAAAAATTCATTGATTATTCTCTATAGATATTGTATGATATAACGGATAAACCGTTATAACGCATTGTACAAAGAGTACAAAAAAGGAGGGAGGAATTCAATTGTTGAAAAAAGGTGGAAGGAGATTCGCTGCACTGGCTATCGTGCTGCTGTTGATTTTGGGGGTGACGGATTCTTTTGTCATATATGCAGCGGAAGAACCAGATGTGGTCGGGCAGGAAATGTCAGCAGTAGAGGAAGAGAATGAAAATTCGGATATCATTGAATAAAACCTTCCCAATCTGCGGTACTATACAAAGTACCTTAATTTAATGGAGTTCCACCATTTTAGCTACTGAAAAAGGCGACAAACCGCTGAAAATCGCCTCTTTTTTACCGCCAGAAGCCATTGTTTCCTTGATAATA
>JAFUXY010000103.1 GCA_017477005.1 Lachnospiraceae bacterium
ATCCATCCCAATTTTTAGTATTCTATACATGAAGTGGCCTCCTTTTTGTATGCGGTAATCCCGCTTGTTTTGTGTTTACATTTGCAAGTATAGCGGTAAATCCACGTTGCTGCAAATGTGGGGTCACTTCATATTATCTATTCAGTCATCCCAAAGAAATCATAAATTTTGATGCGAAAGCCTGCTTTCGTCATCGAAATTCATGATTTTGGGTGGCGACAATTGTTGCCACCCCACATGAGCAAAAATATGGCATCCTATGATTTATTCAAGGCTATATTTTTGCGAATATATGGGGATGGCTGAATGGTTGCAAGAAACTAAAAAAGGGTTTTCCCTACCGAAAAAGGCAGGAAAAGCCCGGATTAGGAAGCGGGGTGCTTATCGCGCGGACCAAAGGTACTTGAGGAAGTGCCGGAAGGGAGCAATATGAAGTTTATCAATACCTTTCAGGAAGGGACACAGGTGAAGGATATCTATCTGTGCAAAAGGGCGCAGAGCGCTCAGACGAAGGCCGGAAAGCACTATATGAACGTGCTTTTGCAGGACAAGAGCGGAGTCGTGGACGCAAAGATTTGGGACCCGGATTCGCCGGGGATCGGTGAGTTTGAAGAGCTTGATTACATTTGGGTGATCGGAGAAGTAGTGATCTTCAACGACAAAAATCAGCTCAATATCCGCCAGCTTCGCCGCGCCGTAGAGGGCGAGTACGACAGCGCAGATTATATGCCGGTGAGCCGCAAATCGATCGACGATATGTTTGATTCTTTGTTGTCTTATATAGAGACGGTCGAAGCGGATTATATGAAGAAACTATTGTATCATTTTTTTGTAGAAGATACGAAATTTTCTACAGCTTTTTGTCAACATTCGGCCGCAAAGAGTGTGCACCACGGATTTATTGGAGGGCTGCTGGAGCACACATTGTCTGTTGCGGGCATCTGTGATTACTTTTCCTCCAATTACCCATTCCTGGACAGGGATTTATTGATGACGGCCGCTATTTGCCATGACATCGGAAAGGTCCGAGAGTTGTCCCCGTTTCCGAGAAACGACTATACAGACGAGGGGCAGTTGTTGGGGCATATTATGATCGGCGTGCAGATGGTGCAGGAGGCCATTCGGAATATCAGTGATTTTCCAGAAGTGAAGGCCAACGAGCTGCTGCATTGCATTCTTTCGCACCACGGCGAATTGGAGTTTGGCTCGCCCAAAAAACCGGCCATAGCCGAAGCGTTGGCGCTTTCGTTTGCGGACAATATGGACGCAAAGATGGAGACGATGCGGGAGGCGCTGTACCAGAATCCCTCCGGCAATACCCTGAAATGGCAGGGCTTCAATCGCTATATAGACAGCAATATCCGCCGCACGAGCGTGGCACAGTCGGACGAGGAGATTTGGATGAGTCCAACAGCGGATGTGGGAGACGGCGACCGGATCGGTCCGGCGGACGTGAAACGGTTGGCAGACGCTATGCGTTCCGCGAAAAGCTGAGGAGGGTATCTGCCCCGTGTACGCAACCGCTGCCAAGGAGCATTATTTTGATATGAAAAAAAACGACATCATTCACATGACGATCACGGACTGTGGTGTGCAGGGAGAGGGCATCGGTCGATTTGACGGGATGCCTTTTTTTGTGCCGGGCGCCGCGATCGGAGATACGATCACAGCAGGCATTACGAAATTAAAAAAGACCTATGGGTATGCGAGGCTGATCGAAGTGGAACAGCCTTCGGCGGATCGAGTGGAACCGCCGTGCCCGGTCGCGTCCATCTGCGGCGGGTGTACGCTGATGCATCTTTCCTATGAGCGGCAGCTTTCATGGAAGGCCTCTGTCGTTGAAAACG
>JAFUXY010000104.1 GCA_017477005.1 Lachnospiraceae bacterium
AGCAGCATCTCCGCCAGCAGCGCAAAGGCCTTGTCCCGCTTGCCCGACAGGTACTTGATATGCGCCTCGAGGAAGAAGCGATAGCTGCCATCGTCTTTTCCATAAAGCTTGGGCACTATACTCAGGCCCCCCGTATGCAGGTTGATCTCGTTGGATAGCTCGGTATAGCTATAATGCTCGGTGTCCACAAAGCCCATCAAACGACTGAACAAGGAGATCAGCGGCACGTACTTCTCCTCGTCCTTTTCCAGCTCAAAGAGCAGCGACGCATATACAACGCCGCAGGTATCCCGCTCACAGAACAGGAAGGTCCGGCCTGCAAGTTCCTTCTCTTCATATCGAATGGGTCTGGCGGACTTTTTCAGATCACTCCGCTCCAACAGCGGAAGTGTCATCAGCTCCTCCTGCGTGGAGGGTTCGTCCTGATACGCCTTCAAATGTCTGGTCTCTTCGATCAGACCCCGGATCTCATCGGCGGAAAGCGTCGCCTTGTAGGCGGTCAGCCTTTCCTTCAAGGCCTCGTCCCGCTGCTGCACCAGGCCCTTCTTCGGAAGCACCACCACCACCGAAGCATGGGTATTGTGGAGCAGATATTTCCGAATCAGCCCCTCGAAGTAGCCGCTCTCCAATTCCCGCTTTAATTCATCGAGTCCTGCGAGCATATGCAGGTGCAAAAACGGCGCTTTTTCATCGTAGAGCCAGCTATCGAGCGCATCCAGCCCGTACAAGAGACCCTTGGGATACGAACCATAATCCGCCTCCCGGATCTTGAATTCGGTGCTGTTGATCGCCGCCAACAAGGCGTTGTGATCGAGGGCACCGTCGGCCTGTTCCTGCAGAACCGATTGAATGATCTCCAAGAATTCCTTTTCCCGATCCGGCTCCGTCCCCTTCGCGATCACCGAAAAAACCGGCTGCAGCGTGCCGTTGTCATAACCGCCCAGAATATCCTTGCCGATCCCCGCTTCGACCAACGCCTTTCGGATCGGCGCGCCCGGAGACGACAGCAGCGCATAATCCAGCAGCTCAAAGGCCGCGGCCAGCTTCGCGTCCAAAATATCGCCAATCACCAGATTGTAGGACAGATAGGACGCATCCTTTTCCTCGTCCCCGCTTGCGATCGGATATTCCTCGACGATATGGATGGGCTTCTCAAACGGCGCCTGCAGATGGATCTGCGAATCGATCTCGATCTTGTCGTAGGCGCTCAAACAGGCCTCGTCGAGCCAATTCAGCCGTTCCTCCATATCCATATCACCGTACAAATAGATGTAGGAATTGCAGGGATGGTAATACATCGCATGAAATTCCAAATATTTTTCATAGGTCAGGCTTGGAATCTCCTCCGGATCGCCCCCCGATTCATACTGGTAGGCCGTGTCCGGGAACAGAGAATTGAGTACTGTCCGCGAAAGCACATCCTCCGGCGAGGAAAATGCGCCCTTCATCTCGTTGTACACGACGCCGCTGACCTCGATGTCTCCCTCTTCCTCAAACAGCTCGTAATGCCACCCCTCCTGC
>JAFUXY010000105.1 GCA_017477005.1 Lachnospiraceae bacterium
AGCAAAGCCTATGAAAAAGAGCGATGGGAATATGAGGAACTGCGCCGCCGGTTCTTGAATGAACAGGCGGGAATTTTGGCAAGGGAGCTGGTCGAAGGGGAGCCTTGTCCGGTCTGTGGTTCCACAGCGCATCCTCATCCCTGTCTCCCCAAAGAAGGAAGCGAGCCTTTGTCGAGAGAGGCGTTGGAGAAGCGAGAGGAAAAAGCCGCCAAACTGCGGGATACCCAGGAAAAAGCGGCTTTGGAGGCAAGGTCGGCGGCGGATCTGTTGAAGGCCAAGCAGGAGAATCTGACGGATCGTATGGCAAAAGCGCTCGAACGCATGAAAGCGTCTATTGCGGAGATGGAACCATTTTCGTCCGGGGATTTGGAGGCTTTTTTCATAGAAAAGGTGCCGCCTGCGGTCGCGCAGTGGAAGAAACGTTTGGAAGAAGAAGGGAAGCAGCGCAGGGTCAACGCCCGATTGCTGACAAAGACCCGGGGACAGCTTTCTGAGGCGGAGAAAGCGGAAGCAGCGCTTGCGCGTACGTTCCAAACCGCTTCCGAGCATCTTGCGGAAGAAAAAACAGCGTTGGAACGCAGCCGGGCGGTATTGGAAGGTATCGATATCCATGAAGCCTTCGAGACCGAAAAAGACGCCACAGAAGCATTGAAGCAGGCGGAGGGCAAGCGAAAACAAGCAGAAGCCGCCTACAGCCAGGCGGCCAAGAGCGCCAGACAGGCGCTCAAGGAGCAGGAAAATACAAAGGCATTGATCGAGCGTTACAAAGCGGAGATTCCGAAGCAGGAGGAGGAAGCAGCGAGGAGGAAGCAGGCGTATGAAGCCATACTTGTGCAAAAGGAATTGACGGATGAGCAGTGGAGGACGCTGACAGAGCAGTATGACAGAAGGAAGGTAGAGGAATTGCGGAAGGGCAAGGAAGAGCATGTCCGGCGGAAGGCCTCTGCCAAAAGCCGTATGGAACAGGCAAAGGAAGCGATCGGGGACCAGAAGCGTCCAGATATCGCCGTATTGGAAGCGGCTTTGAAGGAAGCGGAAAACGAGGTTGCCGGGATCCAAAAGAAGCTGCAAACTTGCCGGGATGAGCACAAAACCAATCAAGACGCCTATGCCGCCCTGGCGCCGAAGAGGGAGGAACGCAGCCAAAAAATGGAAGAGCACCGGAGAATGGACGATCTGTACAGTCGCCTTTCCGGAAATGTCTCCGGCGCACGGATGGATATCGAAACCTATGTCCAGCGGTATTATTTGGAGCGGGTGCTGTTCGCAGCCAATCAGCGGTTCTTGGATATGTCCGCCGGGCAGTATGAGCTTCGTATGTTCGATGTACAGCGAGCCGGAGAGGGGAAAAACCGGGGCTTGGATCTGATGGTGTTTTCCAATGTCACCGGAAAGGAGCGGGAGGTACGCACCCTTTCCGGCGGAGAATCCTTCATGGCGGCTCTGTCTTTGGCGCTTGGGATGGCGGATACGATACAGGAGAGCTCGGCGGCGGTGCAGTTGGATGTGATGTTCATTGACGAGGGCTTTGGTTCTTTGGACGATCATTCGAGGGATCAGGCCGTCCGGGTACTGCAGCAGATGGCCGCCGGTGAAAAGACCGTGGGCATTATTTCGCATGTGAGTGAGCTCAAGACCGAGATCGAAGACCAGCTCATCGTTGAGAAGGACGAAGAGGGCAGCCGCGTACACTGGGTAGTGAGCTAGAGATTCATTGTAGGAAACATAGTTATCCGTTTTCGGATGCAAGCAAAGAAAGGAGAAGTAGCGATGCGGATTTTAGTGACAGGAGGCGCAGGCTATATTGGAAGCCATACCTGCGTGGAATTGCTCAACGAGGGGCATGAGGTGGTGGTGTTGGACAATCTTTCCAATTCCAGCGAGGTTTCGTTGGATCGGGTGAAGGAATTGACCGGCAAGGAGCTGGACTTTTGCAAGGGGGATATCCGGGATCGGGATGTCTTGAAGAAGCTATTTTCAGAGAAACCAGTCGATGCCGTGATTCATTTTGCGGGCTTGAAGGCCGTGGGGGAATCCGTGCAGAAGCCGTGGGAATATTACGAAAACAATATCAGCGGCACGCTCATTTTGGTGGATGAGATGCGAAAAGCGGGCTGCAAGAATATTATCTTTTCCTCGTCTTCTACGGTCTATGGAACGCCCGAAAAGGTGCCTGTGACGGAGCAGACTCCGAAGGGGAGCTGTACCAATCCCTATGGTTGGACGAAATCGATGCTCGAGCAGATCTTGTCCGATATTCAGGCGGCCGATTCGGAGTGGAACGTGATCCTGCTTCGCTATTTCAACCCGATCGGCGCGCATCCGAGCGGACGGATGGGAGAGGATCCGAACGGGATTCCAAACAATCTGATGCCCTATATCACGCAGGTGGCAGTAGGAAAGTTGGAGAGACTGGGCGTGTTCGGGGATGATTATGATACGCCCGACGGCACCGGTGTCCGGGACTATATCCATGTCGTGGATCTGGCTGTGGGGCATGTGGCGGCTCTGAAGAAAATCGAGGAAAAGGCGGGTTTGAAGATCTACAATCTTGGAACCGGCACCGGCTACAGCGTGCTGGATATTGTGCATGCGTTTGAGGAAGCGACCGGGCAGAAGATTCCTTATGATATCAAGCCGCGCCGCGCCGGTGATATTGCCGAAAATTACGCAGATGCGACTCTTGCGAAAGAGGAATTGGGATGGGAAGCGAAGTACGGAATCCGGGAAATGTGTCAAGATTCCTGGAGATGGCAGTCCCAAAACCCCAATGGATACAAGTCTTGAGAGGCAAAACCCCTCATTATTACTGGAAAAACAGGCTGTGCAAACGTTTTCACGAATTTGCTGTTTTCAGTCCCCAAGGGAGAAATCCTTTGGGGATTTTTTTGGAAAAATCAACATATTGTGTGGAATTATCTGGGAAAAACAATATGTGGAAGCCAAGCTGTGCAAACGTTTTCACGATTTTGTTTTGTCTTTGCCCATTTCCTTGCGTATACTGTGGAGCGTATCACCGATGCGACCGTTGCGGCAGGTGGCAGAGCCGCCAGCGGCGCGGCGATACAAACTAGCAAACTAGATTATCATTATAAGGAGTATGACATGAAAAAGAGATTAGCAAAGAGGATTTTTTCAGTAGCATTGGCGGGTGTTTTGACGGTGTCTTTGGCAGCCTGTAGCGGCGGTGGCAACAGCGGCAGCGCGGATTCGTCTTCCGATGGAGCTGCGGCCAGCTCGTCGGGCGGCACGACGATTACCAACGTTTCCTATGACCCGACCAGAGAGCTGTACCAGGCGTACAACGAGGCGTTCAAGGCGCATTACAAGGAAGAGACCGGAGAGGACGTGGAGATCGTGCAGTCCCATGGCGGCTCCGGCGGACAGGCGCGTTCGGTAGTGGAAGGTGCGGAAGCGGATGTGGTGACTTTGGCTCTGGCGCATGACATTACCTTGATCGAGCAGGCGGGGCTGATTGAGTCCGGATGGCTGGATGAATTTCCCGAGTCGTCTTCGCCGTACACTTCGACGATCGTATTTTTGGTACGCAGCGGCAATGAAAAGGGCATCAAGGACTGGGACGACCTGATCAAAGAGGGCGTGGAAATCATCAATCCGGATCCCAAGTCCAGCGGCGGCGCTTGCTGGAACTTCCTGGCGGCATGGCAGTTTGCGAGCGA
>JAFUXY010000106.1 GCA_017477005.1 Lachnospiraceae bacterium
GTACTTTGCACTTTCCGCTTTAATCTTCCCGGTCTACTTCCACCACATTGTCTAAGATCAGCTTGATCGCCTTTTCCATCGCAATCTGGCTCTTCAAGCTTTCACGCTCCTTGTCCGGCAGATCCTTCTCAAGATCCTCCACCTTCATATGGTAGTTTTTCGCCGCCTCCTCGATCTTCTCCTGCACGTCCTCTTCGGTGGCCTTCAAATCCTCGACCTTGGCGATCTCCTCGAGAATCAACGACGCGCGGATCCGATCGACCGTCTCGGGACGAAGCTGATCCCGCATACGCTCCACCGTCATGCCCGTCATCTTCAGATAATCCGAGAAAGAAAACCCATTCTGCATGATGTTGTTGGCATAATCATTCAACGCAGAATTCAACTGCGTCTCAATCATCTCCTCGGGTACATCGATCTCCGATTCGTCTGCGATCGTATGAATCGCCTCATCCTCATGCCGCCTTTTGGCATCGTCCTTCTTGCGAGTCTCAATCCGCGAACGCACATCGTCCCGATACTCGTCAAGCGAGTCAAACCCGATGTCTTCGATATATTCTTCGTCTAATTCCGGCACCTCCGGACGACGTACCTCATGCACCTTCACAATGAACACAGCGTCCTTGCCCGCTAAATCCGGCGCATGATACTCATCGGGGAAGGTCACATCGACCTGCACCTCGTCTCCGGCCTCTACGCCGATCAACTGATCCTCGAAGCCCTCGATAAAGCTGTGGGAACCAAGCTCCAAGGGGAAATTCTCTCCCTTTCCGCCCTCGAATGCCACTCCCTCTGAGAATCCTTCGTAATCAATCAGCACCGTATCCCCTTCCCGGGCTTCATCCTCTACGGTCACGCTGCGGGAGTTTGTCTTCAATTCGTTGTCGATCTCCTGATCGATCTCTTCCTCGGAAACCCCGGTATCAATCCTGCGTACCTCTACGCCCTTGTACTGCGACAAATGCACATCCGGACGCAGCGCCACCACCGCCGTGAAGACAAAGGGCTTTCCTTCTTCGGCCGTCTGCACTTCGATGTCCGGCCTGGACACGATATCCAACCCGCACTCCTCGTACGCTTTGGGATACTCCTCGCTGATCAGCTCATTCGCCGCATCTTCGTAGAAAATCCCCTGTCCGTACAATTTTTCAAGCACTTTTCGCGGAGCCTTGCCCTTCCGAAAACCCGGAACGACAAGCCGTCCCTTTTGCCGATTGTAAACACGGTTCAAAGCCTTCCGAAAATTCTCGGCAGGGATTTCGATCAGAAGCTTCGCCTTTTTTTCTCCTATCAATTCTGTCTGTACGTTCATTCGATTCTCCATCCTTTTTGATCTGTTTGAGAGCCTACTTCCAACAGCCCCCCGGGCATTCTCCAACTCTGCCCAACCAGTGTATCTTGTCAATTATAGCATGTCTTTCAATCAATTTCAATCTGAAGTTTTGTCAGCTTCGTACCTTGCCATTGCAAGCAAAAATCGACACTCAAAGGTAAACAATGCCCTCCCCGATCTTCTTAGCGGCATCCGCATCCTCGAAATATTCCACCAACGCCAGCGCAAACGGAATCGCCGTACCCATACCGCGGCTCGTGATTATATTTCCATCCACAGCCACTTTGTCCTTCGTCAGCGTCGCGCCGACCAGCCTCTCCTCCAATCCGGGATAACAGGTCGCCAGCTTTCCTTCCAACAAGCCGTTGTCGCCCAGCACCGTCGGAGCCGCGCAGATCGCAGCCACCAGCTTGCCCTCCGAAGCAAACGCCTTGATCTTCGAAACCACGGTCTCATCGGCGCCGAGATTCGTCGTACCGGGCAGACCTCCGGGCAGCACCAATCCGGCATATTCAGAAAAATCCGCCTCGTCCTTTGTCCTGTCACAGACAAATTCAATACCGTGGGAACCGCGGACGTTCAACGCTTCTGAAATCGAAATCATATCGATCTCAATATTCGCCCTGCGCAGGATATCCACCACCGTCAACGCCTCGATTTCCTCGCAGCCATTCGCAATAAAAATACCAACCTTTGCCATTGTTGTTTCCTCCTTTATTATTGCAAGTATATCTGACTTACTCTGTCGTCGGATTGCCAGTGCTGTCAGCAACTCACACTTCGTGTTCGTTGGACAGTACTAGGCTCCTTTATCTTTTCTGTAGATACTCCTCGGGAAGTCCCTCCCGGCTCATCGCACTGTTTGAAAACCGATGGTCTCCCGTAATCTCTTCCCCAAACCAGTCCTCTGGCTGGTAGCTGTGCGCTTCCTCAACGGACGAGAACTCCACCTCCGCTATTTTCAGAGGATACAAATCCCCCTCAAACAAATCCATCTCAATCAAAAGGCCGCTCTCCTGTGTGAGAAAATAACGCGTCTTTTGGATAATGAGGCCGTCGGCTTTTTGGATCAAATGTGCATAGGCCTCCGGATTCAGCGGTAGATTGACTTCCTCGCGAGCCAACCCACCCTGGCCCTTGTAGGTGAAAACGTACTCGTCCCCCTCCCGGCGCACCCGCAGCACCGGCGCCGTGGACAAATAGCCCTGTTCAAAGCGTTTGTGAGGAACCGTATCGAGTTGTTCCGGCAGTTGTTCTACGAGAAACCGTCGCTCAATTTCCATATTTTCCAAGCCGATTCACCTCTTTCAACGGAGCCTCGTATTCTCAAACCGCGCCCTGGTTCGGACGCAGAAGCGAAGCTGCGTAAAGCGCCTGTCCAAAGGGCCTTCATCGATCACCACATCCAGCGCCGCCGCCAGATTGTCGATAATATTGTCATTCAGATCCGGCCGTGTCGCCATCTCCGACAAGATTTCTTCCTTCTTCTCAAAATCCCTCTCATCCAAAAAAGCGAGCATCAGGTCTGAAATCGACTCCTCATTCACCGGCTGCTGGTGATTCTTGTCCGCCATCGGATTCTCATTTGCGGGATGCGGGCGGCCTGTCTCCACAGTCGGAGTCGTAGGCATCCCTTGTCCTGAACTCTGCTGCGGTACATGAGCAGTCCCCGTCACGACCATCGACTGACCCACCCCGGACTGTCCTGCGGTCATCGGCTGATCCGCCCTTGGCACCAAACTCGCTTCCTCCACCTCCCCTTGCACGGGCGCCGATGAAGTGCTCACGCTCAAAGACGGATCCGAAACAAAGGTGAAGCGAAACCGATCAGGGCAGGTCGGATGCTTCTTGAAATCCAACTGACCGACAAACCGGCTGAAAGGACTTGCGAACACAGCAAACCGCCCAAACAATTCCTGATACACAACCAGCCGCTCGCCGGTCTGGGTATGCGTCGCGAACCCGTTGATCTGCACCATGCCGCCCTTATAATATCTATATATTTCTCCAATCCTTGGGTCTAGCTGCGGCATAACTCCACCTCTTTTCTAAGGAACCTCGCATAAACTTAAGAAACCTGTTTATCTGAAACCGCCCAGGCGTCACCTTACACTATCTCCAGAACGGATTCCTTCCTACAATGTATAACGTTCCAACAACGCTGCCCCCTCAGCCAAAAAATCCCTCTGGCCGGAACGGGATCCAGGATATCCGCACACCATGATGTCAAATACCTCATCCATCAGCTCATTCCCATCAAAACGGATCGCCTCCGTCTTTTGGGGAACGGAAGCCGCAGCAGCGCTTTTGGCCTCCTTGCTATGCAGGCTTTGGTGAATCCTACTCCGATCCGCCGTCTGCTGCTGCCTGCGCCGCCTTGTCTCAATCGGCATCTGCGCAGGTGCCTTGTCTCCCTCCCGCATCGATCGAAGCGCCCGGTTGTCCGAGGAATCCGCTACAGACCCTCTCGCGGCCGTCTCCGTCCTGTTCCGATTCTTGCGTTTTATGGCGTCGTTTTTGTTTTTGGCGAAGATGAAGAGCCAAATGACTATCGTACAAAATGTGAAAAAACCTACCATACCTCATCCCTTAAAGCATCGGCAAAAAA
>JAFUXY010000007.1 GCA_017477005.1 Lachnospiraceae bacterium
AAAGCCAATCTGCGCAACGATTGCTACCAGGACGTGGACACGGCCGCCTATCTGACGAACCATTTCAAGGTGCCGGTGGACAACAAGCATCCGGGCGAGCTTTTGGCCTTTGGCAACAATTATTTTTTTATTTATACGACGAGCCTTCTTCTGCGTTTATTCGGTGCGCTGGGGATCGAAGAGGTCGTCCGGTGGCTGCAGGGGATCAATGCGTTTGCCATGCTGCTTGGCGTTTTTTTGACGTGGCTTTTTGCGAAGGAGAGCTTCGGGATTCAATCTGCCAACCGTGTGCTTTTGCTTTTGGCTTTGAATCCGCTGTTTTATGGGTTCACGTTCTGGTATTATTCAAACAGCCTGAGCATCCCGATCATGATGGCGATTCCCTGTGTTGGGCTTGTGTTGTATCGCAATATCCGTCGCATAGCGTCTAGTTCTCCGGACAACGTCTCCCAAAAAAAAGCATGGCTGAAGGTCGCGCTCTGCGGCGCGGCTCTTGGGCTTTTGGTGTTTCTCGGTTTTGAAGTGCGGCCGACCGCGGTATTTCCGTTTATTGCGCTTGTTGTGATGGCGTTTTTTTTGCTGTCCAAACGCCCTTGCATTTTCCCGGTGATCGCGGCGGCGGTTCCGTTTTTTCTGGCGCTGGCGCTGTCCTTTGCAGCCTTCCTCTCCGTTCGAAACGCGCGCTTCGGCGACCTGCTGCCGCACAACCGCCCCATCACCTATTGGCTTTCGATGGGTTCGCATGGCAATGGTAATAAATCCTCAAAGGAGGACGCGCTTTTTGTCAAATCCCTGTCCAATGAAGACGACAAAGCCAGGCTCTGTCTCGAGCGGGCGCTGGAGAATTACAAGGAGAATGGTATTTGCGGCACGGTCGATCTTTGGGCGAGGAAAACGGCTTATACCTGGTCAGATGGCTTCGGACAGATCTCGCGGCGGATCGTCGCCGGAGAAACGGAAAGCTCCCTTCTTTCCTTTTTTGCTGGTCCGAATGTGGGCTTGTTTACGCTGTATTGCCAGGCCTATCGGTTCACGACCGTGGCGGGAGCCTTTCTGTTTTGCGTGGATTCGTGGCATAGGCGTCGCCGGGAAACGCACAATGCGATGCTGATTACCCTGTTGGGCGGTGTGGTGTTTTATATGCTGTGGGAGGCAAGAGGGGTGTATTCCGCCCCCTTTATTCCGGCGTTGCTGCTGCTGGCAGAGGCGGGTTTTGATTTGCGTTTTCAAAACCAGACCTGGTTTGTCCGCAGCGGGCGTGTCCACAAAACCCCCCTCTTTTGCTGCGCGATGACGGCGGTGTTTGTCGGGATGATGTTCTATTCTGCCTGCAATACGCCTGTAGCGGTATCGCATTACCGCATATACACCAAAGGAAAGCTCCGGCATTACCATATTATTTCGGAGGATGGAATTTTGCCTGAGACAGCCGGAGTGCTGATGAATTCCCGCAGCGAAATCGAAGACGAGGAGCTAGGATTTTCCGTCGACGATGCGATCCCCCAAGCGGAAATAGAGGCCTTGACTGACCACCTTCCCAGAACGATTGAGCAGGATTTTTATGTCCAGAAGGCGTTCAACCGCCTCACGATCGCTGCCTTCGCGCCGCAGACAAAGGGAGAAGTGTCCGATTATCGCATCTTGTTGTCCGCCGATTCTGGAAAGACCTTGTATGAAACGACAATCACGGGGGAGGACGTTGAGGACGGCTCTTTGAAGCTGGACTTTGAGCCGATCGGATTCGACGGAAACGAGCATTACCGTTTGCGTATCGAACGGCTTTCTCCCGACAAGCAGGGGATCGTGTTCTTCTCAAAATACGACAGCTACGCATTGGGCGCCTACGATGGAACGCTTGTCGTTGATGGGAAGGATGGCTTTGTCAACGACCTCGGATTGACGGTGGAATTGCGGGCGGAAAACGCGCCGTACCTTTCCGAAACGCTGCGGATTTTCGTCGTGGGAATTCTGCTGCTTTTGGCGGGATTGCTGATCTGGGGGAATGTCCGGGAGGATCAGCGGGGCGGGAATGGTCAGGCGTGATGCGCGGGGGTTTATCGGAATTGTTGATCTGGGGAAATGTTCGGGAGGATAGGAGGCGGATGCCGTGAGTTTGCGAAAGGATGCGGAACAAATTATCCGGCGGTCGATCGACGCGGTATTGCCGGATGTCGCGGTGGCGGACGCGTTATCGGACAAGGATTTTGGCAGCGGACGAGTGGTGCTGGTGTCGGTGGGAAAGGCCGCTTGGCAGATGGCCAGGGCGGCATATGATACGCTCGGGAACCGAATCGACGCAGGGATCGTGATTACGAAATACGATCATGTCAAGGGGCGGATTGCGGATTTTGAGATGGTGGAAGCCGGACATCCGGTGCCGGATGAAAATTCATTTGCGGGAACGGAGAAGGCGCTTTCGCTCGTGAACGGGCTTGGGGTGGACGATACCGTGTTGTTTCTGCTTTCGGGCGGCGGATCGGCTCTGTTTGAAAAGCCTCGGATTGCGGGAGAGGAGCTTGGAGCGCTGACGGAAGCGCTTTTGGCGAGCGGCGCGGATATCGTGGAAATGAATACGATCCGAAAACGCCTTTCGGCGGTCAAAGGCGGCCGATTTGCGCTGGCCTGCGCTCCGGCGAAGGTATACGCTGTGGTGCTTTCGGATATCATCGGCGATCCGCTCGATATGATCGCGTCGGGTCCGGCCTATCCGGATTCATCGACCTGTGAAGACGCAAAGCGGATTGTCGAAAAATACCAGCTTTCTTTGTCGAAGGAGGCGAGGCGGTGCCTAGAGGAAGAAACGCCGAAAGCCCTTTCCAATGTCGAGACGGTAATAAACGGCAGTGTTCGGCAGTTGGTGGCGGCAGCGGGCGAAACGGCAAAAGAATGGGGGTATGAGCCGGTGCTTTTGACAGATTGTCTGTCCTGCGAAGCGAGCGAGGCGGGTAGTTTTTTGGGGGCGATTGCAAAGACGCATCAGGACGCAGCGAGTTCGCTTGCGTTCATTGCGGGAGGCGAGACGGTGGTTCATTTGAAGGGGAATGGAAAAGGCGGCCGCAATCAGGAGCTTGCGCTGGCCGGTGGTCTTGCGATCCGCGGGCTGAAGGACACGGCCATTTTCTCAGTCGGCAGCGACGGCACGGATGGGCCGACCGACGCAGCGGGCGGATACATGGACGGCGAGAGTATTTCGGACGCGCTGCTTGCAAAGGCACAGAAGGCGCTTTCCGACAACAACGCCTATCCCTTTTTGAAGGAAACAGGCGGTTTGATCAAGACGGGTCCCACCGGCACGAATGTCAACGATGTGGCGGTTTTGTTGATTAAACGGCAATAAGATTGCGGTATCTGCCCTCTGACGGAACAGCCCCTTCACTCTATCTCCAGCGTCTTCGATGCGTAGAGCGCGGACAGATCAAAGGTCTTGTCCCCGGCGTCGAAATGGATGACCACCTGTTTGTCGCTAAGGGCGGACACCGCCCCTTTCCCATATTTTTTGTGCGTCACGATAATCCCTTCTCCAAGGCTGCGGACAAATTCCAACAGCGCCTCTTCCGACACAATCGGTTTGGAATAGGTTCTTTGTCTTCCATAAGCCGGTCGTTTTGTCGCCTTGCGCTTTTCCGGCGGTTTGGGCGCGGCATCGTTTTTCTTCTTGAGAAGCTGTTCAATAAAAGAGGACTTCCTGCCGAAAGAAAAAAGAAAGAGCCTGCTTTTGGCGCGCGTCACCCCGACATAAAACAGCCGCCGTTCCTCCTCGTATTCCTGCCGTTCCTTTGGATCCATGCGCTTCAGGGATTGGGGGATCGTTTCGGGAAAGATGCCGTCTGCCGCATCCATCAGGAAAACAGTCTCATATTCCAAGCCCTTGCTCGAATGAATCGTGGAGAGGATGAACGGGCAATCCGGATCCGGCGCCTTTTCCTGGAGAATTTGATTCAAATAATCCAGCCGGTTGAGAAAATCAGCCGGAGACGCCTCGTTTTTGCCCAAAAGCTGCAGCAGCAAAACCTTTCGATCGTTCATATGGTTTCGCTCCAGATACTCCCCATAACCGAGATCGTTCACGACCTGGCGGATTGCCCTGTCGCCCCTCTCCTGTCCCAGCTTTTGAAGTAGTCGTTGCTGATCCTGCAGCTGTCGTTTCTTTTGCGGCGAACAATCTACAAAGCGGATCGCCGCTTCCAAAATCGGCAGGTCTCTCTGCTGGCTTTCCTGGCAAGCTTTTGTGGCCTCTTCCTTTTTCAGAAAGAGTTTCATCTTGTAATACACCCGCATAAACCGTCCCGTATCGCAAGGGTCGATCGACAGAGAAAGAATATCGGTAATGTCCCGGACGATGCGGCTTTTGAAAAAGGAAAAATCCGCATTGCGGATCCGATAAGGGATTTCTTTTCGCTCCAGAAGATCCACCAGCGGCAGGACGCTTTCATTGTAACGATAGAGTACCGCTGTTTCTGTTTGGCAATCCGCAGCCACCTTCCCGAGATAGGAATACTGTGCGCCTCTGGATTTCAAGGCTATCGTTTGGACGGCGATTGTCCCTGGCTTTGTTGGCAGCATGGATTTTTTGTGTCGAAGGATATTCTGCGAGATAAAGCGGTCTGCAGCCTGTACGATGTTTGCGTCAGAGCGGTAATTTCGCTCCATATACAGCACCCGCGCGCCCGGATGATCCTGTTCGAAATGGAGCAGCGCATCCGGATACGCCGCCCGGAACCCGTACATACTTAGATCCTCGTCCCCCACCAAGAACAAATTTCTAACCATCGAGGCCAGCAGCGCGATGATGAAATGTTGGATTATGGAAGTATCCT
>JAFUXY010000107.1 GCA_017477005.1 Lachnospiraceae bacterium
CGTCGATGATCTCTGCGAAATCTGCGTAGGCCAATGCACCGTCGCTGGCCTCGTGGCCGTGGAGCTTCGCAAATCGTTGTCCATAGCGGCAAATGTAATCCAGATGCCCGAGAGAATCGAAATCGGAGAAGACTTCGAGGTTTTCTATCGTAGTCTCAAAGTAATCGAGGTAGGCGTCGTGGAACGAACGTCCCTCAAAATACGAATCGAAATAGGGATCGATGCCGTCGATCTGGTGGATCGAACCGATCACGTAGTCAAAGTCTTGTTCGTGGAGCATATGGGTGTGTTCATCTACAAGATGTGTCTGCAATCCCAGCTCAATTCCGACGCGGATACGAAAATGCTCATCGGAGTGGGCAGCCGCTATTTCTCGCATTTTGGGAAGGTAATGCTCTAGATCGAGGTCGAAATAGTGGGGCAGGGAAGGGAAATCCCAGTCCAGGTGGTCGGTAAAGGTCAGTCCGGGCAGCCCTTTTTCCTTGGCGGAGGCGATCATATCCTCTGGAGAAGCCTCGCAGTCCCCGGACCACTGTGTGTGCATATGTGAATCAAAAAACATAAAAACTCCTTTCTGGGTACTTTTCTATTTGTTAGTATAGTCAAAGTAGCGAGAAATAGTCAAGGTAATTCCCGTTTCAATGGATAGAATGACCTTTTTCCAAAATTTTTTGTGAAAATTTCGTAAATCATTTGCAACTTATACTTGAAATGTTTGTAAAGATTGTATAAAATAAAGAGCAGTAACAAACATCTCAAATATTAAAGGAGGAAATGAGAATGGCTGTAAGAGTTGCAATCAATGGTTTTGGTCGTATCGGTCGCCTGGCTTTTCGTCAGATGTTCGGTGCAGAGGGGTACGAAGTAGTTGCGATCAACGACTTGACGAGTCCGAAGATGCTGGCTCATCTGTTGAAGTATGACTCTTCTCAGGGAAAGTACGAGAAGGCTGAGACGGTTTCCGCAGGCGAGGATTCCATTACTGTAGATGGCAAGGAAATCAAGATCTATGCGATTCCCGATGCAAACAATTGCCCGTGGGGGGATCTGAAGGTAGACGTTGTTCTTGAGTGCTCTGGATTCTATACATCCAAGGACAAGGCTCAGGCTCATATCAACGCTGGCGCTCGCAAGGTGGTTATTTCTGCTCCGGCTGGAAACGATCTTCCGACCGTTGTATTCAATACCAATCATGAGACGCTGAAGCCGGAAGATACGATTATCTCCGCTGCTTCCTGCACGACGAACTGCTTGGCTCCTATGGCAGACGCTCTGAACAAGTATGCTCCGGTACAGTCCGGTATCATGGTGACGATCCATGCTTACACTGGCGACCAGATGACCTTGGACGGCCCGCAGCGCAAGGGTGATCTTCGTCGTTCCCGCGCAGCAGCGATCAATATCGTTCCGAACAGCACGGGTGCTGCAAAGGCTATCGGTCTTGTTATCCCTGAGCTGAACGGCAAGCTGATCGGTTCCGCGCAGCGTGTTCCGGTACCGACAGGCTCCACGACCATTTTGACGGCTGTTGTCAAGAAGGCTGACGTATCTGTTGAGGGCATCAATGCGGCTATGAAGGCTGCGTCCAATGAGTCCTTCGGATATTGCGAAGACGAGATCGTATCTTCTGATGTGATCGGTATGCGTTTTGGCTCCCTGTTCGATGCTACGCAGACGATGGTGAGCAAGGTTGGCGACGATCTCTATGAGGTTCAGGTAGTTTCTTGGTATGACAATGAGAACAGCTACACATCTCAGATGGTTCGTACAATCAAGTACTTCTCCGAGTTGGCTTAAGCTGCTCCATAGGAGATAGGGGAGGCTTTGATAGAAAGGCTTCCGGAAAGAAAATATGGTTTTTTTACGAGCCTGAACAATCAAAGTTCGGGCTCGTTGATTAAAAAGAGGATGGTGCAATGAGCAAACTGTTTACCTTTCTTGAAAATTTTGACGTGAGTAATAATATAAAGATTTTGGATGTCGATGGCAATGTTGTTTTTGATGGCGTGATGGGAGACGTGCCGCAAAGGGTGACAAACCAAATGAGCGTGATCAGGGGAACGGCGATTTGGCGTGGCAGTTATCTTGAAGTCAAAGTCAAGAAATCGTAAACGGTGTCAATAAGGAGCCTAGTACTGTCCAACGAATATGAAGTAAGAGTTGATGACAGCACTGGCATACGACAGTATAAGTTAGATAATAAACTGTGGTTATTAGAGGAGGTTTCTATACATGGCTCTGAATAAAAAGACAGTAGATGATATCAATGTAAAGGGACAGCGCGTGTTGTGCCGCTGCGATTTCAATGTGCCGATTATTGCCGGAAAGATTACTGATGAAAATCGTCTGGTAGCGGCGATGCCTACGATCAAGAAGCTGGTCGCGGACGGCGGAAAAGTGATTCTTTGCTCGCATTTGGGCAAGGTCAAGACCGAAGAGGACAAGAAGACGAAGACTTTGGCACCGGTAGCGGAGCGTTTGTCCGAGCTGTTGGGACAGGAAGTCAAGTTTGTTCCGAATCCGGAAGTCGTGGGAGACAATGTACGCGAGGCTATTGATGCAATGCAGGACGGCGAGATCATTCTGCTTGAGAATACGCGTTTCCGCAAGGAAGAGACGAAGAACGGCGAAGCGTTCTCGAGGGATCTGGCTTCTATCTGCGATGTATTTGTCAACGACGCGTTCGGTACGGCGCACAGGGCGCATTGCTCAAATGTAGGCGTGGCTTCTCTCGCTGACACGGCGGTGGTAGGCTATCTGATGCAGAAGGAAATCGACTTCCTGGGCAACGCAGTAGAGAATCCGGTACGTCCGTTTGTAGCGATCCTGGGCGGCGCAAAGGTAGCGGACAAGCTCAACGTGATCAACAACCTGATCGAGAAGTGCGATACATTGATCATCGGCGGCGGTATGGCTTATACCTTTATCAAGGCGCAGGGACATGAGA
>JAFUXY010000008.1 GCA_017477005.1 Lachnospiraceae bacterium
TGAAATTGATGAATGCATCGGATGTGGAATGTGTGTACGCTGCTGTCCGTGCGGCACGCTTTCGGTGAACCGATTAGAAGGTACGTGGTCGATCGACCGATTTGACTGCATAGCCTGTGGATACTGTGTGGAGAAATGTCCGAAAAAATGCCTGCATATGATCTCGGGTTATCAGACGCCGGGCGGCGAAAAATCCAGAGTCACGTATACCAAATCTCCGGAAGCTTTGGAGGCAGATCGCAAAAAACGCGAGGAACAGGCTGCAAAAGCGGCTGCAGCCAAAAAAGCGGCAGCTATGAAAAACGCAGAGGGACAGGCGGCAAAATCTTGAGGTTTACAGAGCGAAAATACCGGATTCGCGGTTTGGTGCAGGGGGTTGGCTTTCGGCCCCGTGTAGCGGCTTTAGCGAGCGAGTTTGACTTGGCGGGCAATGTTTCAAACAGTGGTGGAAGCGTTGTTTTGCGACTGAAGGGAGAGGAACAGGTGGTGGATGAGTGGATTCGCCGCCTGTTTTTGTTTGAGGGAGTAGATTCGGTTGAACTGCTGTCTGAAAAAAAGTTGACACAGAAGCCGGAGCCTGGATTTTACATCATTCCAAGCGAGCTGTCCCAGGACGGCGTTCGGTTTCTGCCGTCGGACATTGCGACCTGTCCCACTTGCGAGCAGGAGCTGTGGGATCCTTCCAATCGCCGTTTTCGCCATCCGTTTATATCCTGTGTGTCCTGTGGACCGCGGTTTTCGATTATGAAGCGTGTGCCATATGACAGGGAAAACACGACGATGGCCGATTTTCCCCTATGTGATCCCTGTGCCGATGAATATGTCCGGGAAGGGGATCGCAGACGGCACGCCCAGACGATCTGCTGTTCGGATTGCGGTCCAGAGGTAATGGCCTTTCTACGAGAAAACATTACTAGAGAAAAAAATAACGTCGCATCAGAAACATCCGGCAGAATAGTAAAGGGGGAGGGGGCTATCCAGGCAGCGATTGCGGCCATCCAGCAGGGAAAAATTGTCGCAATCAAAGACATAGGGGGATATCATTTTGCTTTTTTGGCCACAGAGAACGGAGCGGCCAAACGTTTGCGCGTATTCAAGCATCGTGAAAGCAAGCCCTTTGCGGTAATGTTTTTCGATATAGAGTCTGTGGAAAAAACGGCAGAGATTTCACAAACTGAAACCGAGCTGCTTTCATCTCCTGAGCGTCCGATCGTGTTGCTCAAGCGCAAAGACGATGCTCCAATTGCTTCGAGCGTTTGTGCCGACAGTGAAAGGATTGGAGCAATGCTGCCCTGCAATCCGCTTCAGATGTTGATTGTCCGGGAAACCGGTCCTCTCGTTATGACCAGTGGAAATCGGGGCAAAGAGCCGATTATTATCGATGATGATGCGATGCTGTCTTTGTCCAAAGAATATGGATTGCCGGATTTGGTGTTGTATCATGATCGAACCATCCTGACGGGCTTGGATGATTCGATCTGCCAGGTGGTTTGCGCAGGTGGCAGAGAATTTGTGCAAATACTTAGGCGGGCGAGAGGCTTCGTACCGAAACCAATCTTTTTCAAACATTTCAAATCGCATTCAAACTCGCTGACGCAGCGTTTGGGAGAGGAAATCGATGATTCCAGGACAAATATTTCTGCTTCATTTCCCAGGCTGTCTGCGGACAGTTTTGCGGCAGGGGGAGACCTCAAATCCGTATTTGCACTTGGCAAAGAAGACGCAGTGTTCTTGAGCGGCCATTTTGGGGATCTCGAAGATCTTCGTGCTGTGCAGGCTCGGTCGAATGCGATAGCTCATATGAAGGCCTTGTTGGATGTGCAGCCGCTTCAATTTGCCCGAGACTTGCATCCGACCTATGTGTCAAGCCGGGAGCTCGACGAGGCAGAGAGGCAGGAAATGGAAGGCGTTCAGCACCACCACGCCCATATCCTGTCCGTTGTGGCAGAGCATGGTCTTTCAGAAGAGGTAATAGGAGTCGCCTTCGATGGTACAGGCTACGGAACAGATGGGAGCATTTGGGGCGGTGAGTTTTTGCTTTGCAAAGGAAGACGCTATACCAGAGTGGGGTATCTTTATCCGGTGGAAATGCTGGCTGGGGATATATCGGCGGTCGATTGCGACAGTGCGGCCTTTGCGTATTTGTATTCAATGGATGAGAAGTCGGCTTGGGAGTTCGCTAAAGCGGTAGAAGAGAATTTCCAGTCTTCTCAATCGGGAAAAATGCGATCCCGGTTTTCTAAAGCGGAAAATGAACAATCCAAGTTTGCTTTGTGGGGAGCGGCCTTGAAGCACAAAACCGGCGTGATTCCCTGTTCTTCGATGGGGAGATTGTTCGATGCCGCAGCCGCCGTCCTTGATATTGCGCACAAAAACGCTTACGAAGGGCAAGCCCCACTATTGCTGCAACAGGCAGCAGAACGATATGTGAGACGAGATAAAAAGTTAAAAGGCGATTTGAAGAAAAGTTTTGCTTCACTGCCAGATTTCGCAGAACAGAGATCTGAAAATGCACCTTTCGGATGGTGGCAGGGCTTGCCTTTTGCAATCTATCCTAAAGGAGCTGAAGAATCCTTGTGTTCAGAAGAATTGTTTCAAGGTGCAAATGATTCTAGCATGAAGAACAATGACAAGCCCCTATGGATAGCAGATCTACGAGGATTATTAAGTGAACTATTGACATATAGGATAAAAGGATATGATGTTGATTTTCTAGCTTGGGTCTTCCACTGGGCTGTTGCGGAGATGACTGTAGAACTGTGTCGGCGAATCCGAGGGAGAAAAAAGACATCCAGTATACCAGTCGTGCTGTCCGGAGGTTCTATGCAAAATGCATTATTGCTGAAGATGCTGGTTGAAGGACTGGAAAACGAAAACTTTAATGTATACTTAAATGAAAAGGTTCCTTGCGGGGACGGAGGGTTGGCTTTGGGTCAGATGTATTATCTGGCACTAGAGGGCTGGAGCTACCTTTAATAAGTTATAAGGAGATTAAATTATGTGTGTTGCCTATCCCGGAATCGTTGAAAAAATTGAAGGTCGGTCTGCCTTGGTGAATTTTAGCGGCAATATTGTGCGAGCTGCTTCTGGCTTTGTTGCCCCGCAGGTCGGAGACAGGGTGTTGGTGCATGCCGGTTATATTATGCAGAAGGTCTCAAAATCCGAGGCAGAGGAGCTTCAGGAATTATTCGATGAACTGGAGCAGACGGTTGCGGATAAAGACCGGATGAAAACGAACGGAAGTGACGACAGCGGACGAAGATCGGACGAAAGCGAACAAGAGAGAACGACAGCGAATGAAGACGAATAAGCTCGAAGAAATCAAATACTTTCTTAAATATTACGACGGACCTGATATGAACATCATGGAAGTGTGCGGGAGCCATACGAGAGCCATTGCAGAAAACGGGATTCCGGGGATGCTGTCGGAGCGGATTCATTTGCTGTCCGGCCCGGGATGCCCGGTGTGCGTCGCACCCTCGTCTTATATAGATCGTTTGATTGAACTGGCTTTGGAGCCGAAGACAGTGGTGGCCGCATTCGGCGATCTGATTCGCGTACCGGGAAGCGAACGATCCCTTTCAGAAGCCAAAGGAGAAGGGGCGAAGGTCGAGATGCTATACTCGCCTTTAGATATGTTGGAGTTGGCCACCCAAAATCCAGACAGGCTTTATGTGTTTGCAGCCGTCGGGTTTGAGACGACAGCGCCGGTTTTTGCGGAGCTGCTGCATCGTGCAGAAGAAGAGGGGGTAGAGAATATCAGGCTGCTTACAGCGATCAAGACCATGCCGCCTGTGATTCAATATCTGATGGAGGCAGATGCGCCGATCGACGGTTTTTTGGCGCCGGGTCATGTGTCTGTAATCACCGGTTCAGATGCGTTTTTGCCCTTGGCTAAACGGTATGATATTCCTTTCGTTGTCTCTGGTTTCTCAGGAGAAAGACTTCTTTTGGCACTGTATGATCTGGTGTCCTGTCGCGGCAGAGGGGTGGTCAGAAACGATTATCCATCGGTGGTATCGGCGGAAGGGAATCTGGCGGCGAAAGCAGAGGTCAACCGCTATTTTGAAACAGCTACAGCGGTTTGGAGAGGAATGGGAGCAATTCCAAATTCGGGACTGATATTAAAAGAAAAGTATAAAAAATACGATGCAGGAAGTGAAACGCTGACGGAGGACAAAAGAAAAAACAAGGCTTGTATTTGCCATGAGATTTTGGCGGGGAAAAAGAAGCCCTTCGAATGTGCCTTGTTTGGCAAAATATGTACGCCGCTGCAGCCGCAAGGTGCTTGTATGGTTTCGCAAGAAGGCAGTTGTTTTTCGTATTACTCCCACCAACGAGAACGATGAGTGAGTTTTGCACATCCCATACCAGATAGGATAGGTGAACGAAGGGATCGATATGTCAGAGCGGATTTCTATGATACACGGAAGCGGGGGCGCAGCGACCGCGGCGTTGATTCGTGATATTTTCACAAAAGAATACGGGGGCGAGGCTTTAGAATCGGCCGAGGACGCTTCCGTAGTAATCGGAGCCCCGCGGATCGCTATTACTACGGATAGCTTTGTGGTGTCGCCGCTGTTTTATCCGGGAGGCGATATCGGACGGCTCTGCGTATGCGGCACGGTCAACGATCTTTTGATGCGAGGAGCGGAGCCAAGGTACATTACCGCTGGCTTCGTGATTGAAGAGGGAGCGGAAATAGAAGCTTTGCGTCAGATTGCCCATTCACTGGCCGAGACAGCCCGGGAAGCGGGGGTGGAGGTCGTTTGTGGCGATACCAAAGTGGTCGAAGGCGATGAGGGCGTCTTCATCAACACAACCGGCGTAGGATTTGTGTCCGAAGAGGTGGACATAGCGGCGTCGGGTGCCAAAGCGGGGGATTGTGTTCTGGTTTCCGGAACAATGGGGGATCATCATGCCGCCATACTCAGCAGACGGCTAGCGGTGGAGAACAGCATCGAGAGCGACAACGCGCCTTTGGTCGAGACGGCGACAAAGCTGCGAAGCATAAGGACACATAGCATGCGGGATGTCACCCGGGGCGGACTGGCTACGGTTTTGAAAGAGCTGGCGGAAGCGTCTGGAAAAGAGTTTCGGATCTTTGAGGAAAAAGTGCCAGTCTCCGATGCAGTGCGGGATTTTTCGGGCATCTTGGGGCTGAATCCGCTCTATATGGGAAATGAAGGGAAAATGGTGGCGATCGTGGATCCAGCGGACGCCAAGCACGCATTGGAAGCGATGCGAGGAAGCCGCTATGGAGAAAACGCAGCTTTGATCGGGGAGGTTCGAGAAGGCGAGCCAGGAGCAGTCGTTGCGCAGACACGGGTGGGCGGATTGCGGAAGCTCTCAGTGCTGCAGGACGAAGGGCTGCCGAGGATTTGCTGACGAACAGGCTCGTGGCTCGAGGGGGGGCGAAGTCGCTTGTGTTCAGCCCATGAATGGCAATATCGATCAAAACCCTTTCTGTATCCATCTTGCCAAAGTATATCAAATATGTTAGTATCTGTTCAGCCAACTGATATTACAGTAATGATATTGCACACGGATTCGATGAGATTTCAATACCGGGTACTCTACACAAGAGTTTATAAACAGAACGAGGTTTGCCGTATTTTGTCGGCCTCTATGCCCAAAGGACACGGGAAGGTATTCGTTCCCCAGTGGGAGTACTGGAGACGGGATCGAAAGGAAATCGATACGAAACCTCTGTTTCCGGGCTATATCTTTTTTCATACAGACCTGACAAATCGTGAAATCCATGCTTTGGTGGCCGAGCAGCGGAAAAAGATTCGGACGTTTATCCGCGAGCTGGGGTATCAGGAGGAACGATCCGAGACAAAGAACACAACGGCTGTTTCGGATAGCTTGGAAGAAGATTGTGACGAGATATATGACGTGTCGCCGGAGGAAGCGGCGTTTTTAGATCAAATGCTGGACGAGGAAGGCGTGGAGCGGATGTCTGAAGGCTATCTCGACCCTAGAGTGGTCGTGGTAGAAGGCCCGCTTTTGGCGTATCAGGATCGAATTGTGGGACGGGATCTGCACAATCGGGTCGCCTGGCTCGATCTGATGTTTCGGGATACAAAAATTTCGGCAGGATTAAACATTCGTCCGAAAGAAGAATTCCTAAATCAAACATCGCAAAAAAGAAAAGACAATTCAAAGCTTCGACCGCAGAGCAGAAAGACTGCTTTGCAGGACGAATGGGATATAGATATTTCAGATTTGATAAAAAGAATGAACGGTTAGGCAGTAGGCTTGCCACTCCTGCCGGGAGTTTGGATCAAACAGAAGAGGGGGTGTGGGTTCGCTTTTGAACGTACATAGGGCGAAGCTATGCCTGTTTTAAGGAGACATCGATTTATTCGTATTTCCCGAAACTATGCACACTGAAAAATAAATTTATGATTTACGTTTTACATTACATAGGCACTTTAGAAATGGGAGGCTCCCAGGCGTTTTGCATGGAGCTTTTCCGGAAAATAGATAGAGAAAAGATACAGTTCGGATTTGTGACCTTCCCCGGAGAAAGGGGACCGCTGTACGGTGAAATCCATTCTTTGGGTGGGAAAGTGTTCGAAAGCCCCAAATACAGCGGGTTGAATCATGCCGCATATGTTTTCTGGTGGCATTCATTTTTGAAGAAGCATCCCGAATATCAGGTAGTACATGGGCATGTTCGCAGTGTGGCATCGATATATCTACCGATAATCAGAAGGCATCATCGATTTGCGATCATCCATAGCCACAATACCTCCAACGGAAGCGGAGTGAAAGCCTACGTGAAAGCCGTTCTTCAATGGCCGATCCGGTTTTTGGCGGATTATTATTTTGGATGCTCGGACGATGCGGGCAGGTGGCTTTTCGGCGAAAAGCTCGTCCAAGGGAAACGGTATCGCACGATTCCCAATGCGATCGATGCCAGACGGTTTTCCTTTGATTCGGGAGAGAGGGACAGGGTTCGAAAAAAATACCGTTGGGAAAATAGTTTTGTGCTCGGTCATATCGGCAGATTGGCCGAAGTAAAGAACCATGAATTTTTGTTCGAAATCCTGAAAGAGCTACGAAAATACATTCCCAATGCCGTGCTGCTTTGTGTAGGAGAAGGGGAACGCAGGGCGGATCTTGAACGCATTTGCAGAGAGCGTGAGATTCAAGATAGCGTTTTTTTGGTAGGAAACAAAAAGAATACCGAAGATTTTTATCAAGCCATGGATGTGTTTGTATTGCCGTCTAAGTGGGAGGGATTGCCGATTGTTCTAGTTGAAGCGCAGACAAACGGACTGCCAGTGTTGGTCCCGGATTATATGACGTCAGAAGCCGATCTGGGAGCCGGGCTGATGCATCGTATGAAATTGGAAAGCGGGGCAGCAGAATGGGCAAAAACTATTGTTCAGTTGGCTAAAAAAATAGACCGGCATAGTCGGGAGAGAGAATGCCGAGAAGCAGGGTTCGATAGCCGAAAAAATGCAAAAGTCTTGCAGCGGTTTTACACGAAGGCGGCAGGCATAGTCAGGAAAAAACAATGACAAAGGAGCAAAATTGGATTGTGTAATTTTGTGGGTAGACGGAAACGATCCAGCCTGGATTCAGGAGAAAAACAAATATGCCGCAAAGGATTCGGAAGAAGGTGCGGATCAGAGATCACAGCGTTTCAGGGATTGGGGGACACTTAAATATTTACTTCGGGGCATCGAGAAAAATGCCCCTTTTTTTCGTAAAATATTTTTTGTGACCTGTGGTCAAAAACCAGATTGGCTCAATGAATCACACCCAAAACTGGTACTGGTGAATCACAAAGATTTTATACCGGAGAAATATCTTCCGACGTTTAATGCCAATACGATTGAATTAAATTTACATAGAATCAGAGGGCTCTCGGATCGTTTTGTGTATTTTAATGATGATATGTTTTTGCTGCAAAAAACAACGCCTTATGATTTTTTCAAAAAAGGCAGACCGAGAGATACTGCAGTCATGAATGCGTTTGCAGCAGAATTGAAAAAAGAGCGGAATCTGCTTTTGGTTTCTGTTGTAGATAATGCAGTGATCAATACACATTTTCAAAAAAAAGAGGTTTTGAAAAAATATTTTCGGAAGTTTTTCACACCCGTGTATGGAAAAGATGTGCTTAGGAATTTCTGCCTCCTTCCATGGAAACATTTTACTGGATTTGTAAATTATCACCTGCCTTATAATTTGAGAAAGAAATATTTTTTTGAAGTATGGGAAAAAGAACCAGATCTTTTGGATAGAACATGCAGCCACCGTTTTCGGAACGCAGATGATGTAAATATCTGGTTGTTGCTATATTGGCAGATTTGCAGAGGTGATTTTTCGCCTAGAAATCCCTGCATAGGACAGTCCTTTACTCTTCGCAATCAAAGCAACGAAAATATCAATATATATGATTTTATCCGAAAGAGAAAGCGCAAAATCATCGTGATCAATGATGAAATCACCCAAATAGATTTTTCAGAGCAGCAAGAAGCTCTTTTGAAGGCCTTTGATTCCATTTTCCCAGAGAAATCCCGTTTTGAGAAGTATTGACGATACCCGAAAGGGCAAACTTATCTTTGGGGAACAGTAGAATAAAATCGAGAACAAAGAGGATGATCATTGAGATATTTAAGTAGATTTTTCAAGGATACAGTAAAGTATTACGAATATGTGAAGGTGGCCACCAAAGCCAATTTGAAAACAGAAGTGGCGGGATCGTATCTGAGTTGGCTATGGTGGATTTTGGATCCTATGTTGTTTATGCTGATTTACACCTTTGTGTGTGTGATTGTCTTTGATAGGCCGCAGGAATATCTAGCGGCTTTTATTTTTATCGGTTTATCAAGCTGGGATTTTTTCAATCATGTCATTCAGATTAGCGTCAATTTAGTTCAAAAAAACAGCGGCGTGATCTCGAAAGTATATGTTCCCAAATTTGTCTTGATTTATATTGAGATGGGTATATGGGGATTCAAGATGCTGATCTCCTTTTCTCTGGTTGCGATCACCATGTTTTTATATCGTATTCATATTACGCATCGTATCCTATATGTAATTCCTGCTTTTGTGGTTTTACTTATGTTTACATTTGGATGCGCGACGCTGTTATTGCATTTTGGAGTATATATTCAGGATCTCACCAACGTGATCCGGGCAGTACTGAGATTGGTATTTTATATGTCCGGAGTTTTTTATTCAATTGATAAAACACCGGAACCGTTTCGGACGATTCTGATGAACTTCAATCCGCTTGCACTTGTCATGGACAGCCTTCGTCGATGCATGCTTTATGCGGAAAAACCGAGGCTATTTCTACTTGGAGTTTGGTTTGCCATAGGGCTGCTATTAGCGATCATTGGAA
>JAFUXY010000108.1 GCA_017477005.1 Lachnospiraceae bacterium
AAAATCGACCTTTTCGCCCTCCGACAGACGGATTCCCTCATTGATATCTCCGGTCACAAACACGAAATCGTCCTCTTCCCAATAGGAAGCAAACCGTTTTTTCGCCTTTGCCTCATTTCGTCCGAGCGCCAGAATCCGGATTCCGAGATTTTTGAATCTTAAAACATCAATTAAAAACCCAGCAATATTCCCACTCGCTCCCGAAATCAGGAAGGTTTTTCCCCTCAATCTCTCCCAGTCGATCGGAAGATTTGCCACATATTCTATGTCCGCCTGATAGAGCGGATGATGGATGATTGCCATAAAAAAATCTCCCTTCATGCAGCGGACAACAGTTTCAGCAAGGCATCCCTGTCTACCGCAGATAGGGATTGCTTGATTTGGTCGAAGGCGTCCGCAAAATCCTCCGGCATCCGATAATCCTTCAGCATGTCCATAACGCCATCCGCGCTGTCGAAATCGAAGGCCTCGACAAATTCCCGGATCGCGCCCATCGCTTCTTTAAGCTCCTCCCGCGGTATTTCCGGTCGGAGATCTGCGTCTTCTTCGTTTTCAAGCATCGGCGTCAATTTGTCATAATACGACCGATAGAGTTTCAAAAGCGGCGCCGTTTTTTCCGAAATCTCACGCTTCGCCTCCTCATCCCCCTGCTGCGCCGCATCTCCGCACTGCTCCAAATAGGCGGCATCCGCAGACAACTGCATCGCCCCTATGATCCGCGACGAGCTCTTCAGCGCGTGGACGAGGATGGTATAATTTTTGTAATCTTCTTCCTCGAAATAACGCCGGATATCCGCCGACTTCCCAGGAATCGCCTCTAGGAAATCTTTCAAAACTTCAATTAATAAATCCTCTGAACCGCAGTTTTGAAGCCCTGTTTCGTAATCAATCGAAGCCAGCCCCCGCAAGGCGTTCACAAGCGCAGACTCTTCAGGCGCCTTTTCCTCCCCTGCTCGTTCCGCCGCATACTCTCCAACCGGCTCCGCTCCCTCTGTCAAACCCGAAGCCGACTCTGCTGTCGCTTCCGCACTATATTCTTCTGCACTATATTCTTCCGGACTATGCAGCTTTTCCTGTGGCAAATACTGCTGCACCATCCGCTCGAGCTTGGTCGAGTCGATCGGCTTCGAAAGATAATCCGCAAATCCCTCCTTCAAAAATTGCTCCCGGGAACCGGAGACTGCGTTCGCTGTGAGCATGATTACCACTGCGTCCGAGGAACGATTTGCCCCTTCCTGCGTCAATTGCTCCATCTCGTGAAAGGTCTCCACGCCGTCCATCTCCGGCATACGCTGATCCATAAAAATAATATCGTAATTATTTTTTTTCACCAAATCCAGCGCTTTTGCCCCGCTATCGGCAGTTTCTACCCCTACCAGCGTCTCCTTCAAAAGCCCCTTCACCACCGTCAGATTCATTGGCGTGTCATCGACTACCAAAATCCGAGCCTCCGGCGCCACATACTTTGCCTCATAGCGAAGATTGCCGTCTTTGAATTTCTGATAGGCTTCCGCAAAATTCCCGATTGGCTGCCACTTGACAACCTTCTGCCCCACCGAGAACGAAAAATCGCTGCCCTCTCCGTAAACGCTCTTTACTTCGAGCTCCGAATCCATCAGCGCCAACAACGCGCGAACAATGCTCATCCCCAGCCCGGTGCCCTCGATATTTTTGTTTCGTCCTTCCTCGATCCGCTCGAAGCGGGAGAAAAGCTTCTCGATATCCTCCTCTTTGATGCCGATTCCGGTGTCTTTGATATCGACATTCAAATTTATATATTCATCATTCAATTTCTCGTATCCAACCGTCATAGTCACGCTCCCCTGTTCTGTGTACTTGACAGCATTGGTCAGAATGTTCAAAATCACCTGTTTGAGACGGATTTCGTCGCCGTAGAGGATATGCGGCGTCTCTTCGTCCACGCAAATATCGAGCTTCAAATGCTTTTCCTCCGCCTTGACAGAAATCATATTGATCAAATCGTTGATCATAGAAGACAACTCGTATTCGGTCGGAATCAATTCCATCTTCCCTTCTTCGAGCTTCGAGGAATCCAAAATATCATTGACCAGACCCAGCAAACTCTTCCCGGCGTTTTGAATATCCAGCGCATAGGCAAGGATTTCTTCTTCGCTGCTTTCCCGCAGGATCATTTCATCGAGCCCCAAGACCGCATTGATCGGGGTTCGCAGCTCATGCGAGACGTTGGAGAGGAAATTGCTCTTGTTCTCCGATGTCTTTTGCGCAATCCTCAGATCCGCCGCCAGCTTCTCCTTTTCCCGCTCCTCGTCCACAAAATGCACAATATTCGTCGCCATCTGATTCAACGCCAAATACAGGTCGCCAATCTCGTCGTGGTTTAGGATCGGAAGCGACTGGATTTTCTTCAGCCGAGATTCCTTGTCCTCCTGCGGCACATCGCAAAACTCGTTGATCGACTCCGACATACGGATAATCGGAAACACGATCCATCGCTGCGCGAGCACATTGGAAAGTACAATGAACGGAATCGCTGTGTTCAGCAGCAGCATGATTAACTTGATATCGAAGGCCACGCCAGCCCGGTTCAAAACAAACCGGCGGTGTTCCAAATGCCTCTTTGTATTTCCAGAAACATCCTGCCCGTCGTTGTTTGTGTTCGAATCCGCCTTGTTGATTGAAGCGCCAACAGATGGATTTTCTGTATCGGATTCCCCTCCCGAATCACTTTCATCCTCATCCGAGCTATACATATCGATCAGATAATCCAAATCCTCCGATGGGTCCCATTCATTATTGTTCAGGTCCAAAATATCCTCAAAGAAACTTCCCTCTCTATCCGAAAAGGCGTCCTCTCCAATGGACGGAAGCAGCGCGTTGGCAAAGGCGGAAGCGGCGACTCCGAGCACGATCCCCTCAATGGCGATCAGTCCCATGACAAAACGGGACAGCCGCGACGTGCGAATCTGCGAAAAAATGTCCTTGTCATTCAGGTTTGGAATATATAGTCGCCCTGTGAAGGTCAAACCCCGCAGCGAATCCGGCGCCTTGATCAAAAAGAGATAGGTAATAAACACGGCGATCGAGCACTCAGGCAGTTCTCCCAGGAAAAAATTCAGTATATTTTTGGGCGTGATCCCCGTCAAGCCTTGTCCACTCGCCAAGGAAGCCAGGGTCATTTGGATGTCTCCAAGAATAAAAGCCAGCAGGGTGCTGAGCAGGCACATGCTACGAACATCCTGGCTGTACCACCGCTTTCTTACTGCGAAAAAAGATATGATCGCGGCGATCAAATAGACGAACACGGTATAGGCACGTCCGATATCAATAATGATCGTAGCCAAAAAAATCAACGCAAAGCAGACCATTGACGGAGCGAAACCGATCACACCTGCGATCAGGATTACGAGCATGCTGTCAAAGTGGAAGATCACCGAGCCTATTTTGAAACGCACCAAGCCCTCGAGCCCTCTCGTCGCGTACACAAAGGTCAGAAAGCCCGAGACAATCAGTATTCCCATCACTGTGATAAGGTAATGCATCAGCACCCATCGATGCGCTTCTCTCATTTCCCGTTTTTCCATGCACCTGTCTCCTTTATATCAGCCGCCATATACATATATAATAGAAGAAACCCATTCAAATCTATATCGTTCACCTGTACGGTTGCATCATCCAAAAGCGATATTTTGACTGCGATAAATCGCATCAAAACATCGTTTCGGATGGCAACCGTACAGGTGAAAAATTATCCGCTCTATTGTACCTCATAATTCTCCCAAAGTCCATTCTCGGTTGTGCATGAAATTCGATTTTTGAACGCAGGTTGCAAGGGTCGTGCCTTTGTGCTATGATGGAGGATGAAATATCGGAGGTATCCCTTGAACATGAAGAGAAAATCACCTGAAAAGAAGCCTTTCGAACAGCTTACCATCACGGATGACTATATGTTCAAGATGGTCATGCGCAATCCCGCTCGCGTAAAGCCGCTTCTTGAAATGGTTCTCAAGAAGAAAATCCGAAAAATTGATGTTGTCGAAACGGAAAAGGCAAAAGAAACCGGGTACAACTCTCGCGGCATCCGGATGGATGTCTATATCGAGGACGATGAAAACACCGTTTATGATGTGGAGATGCAGACCGGCAAAAAACGTCACTTCGGCAAGCGGTTCAGGTATTATCAGGGCACGATAGATGTGGATATCGTGAGAAAAGGCGAGGGCGTTGGAAAGTTAAAGGCTAGCTACATTATATTCATCACCACATACGACCCGTTCGGGAAGGATTGGTATATGTACCCGTTCGAGACGCTCTGCTCGTGGGATCCAAGTATCAAGATGAACGACGCAACCCAGTGGATTGTTCTGAATACGTCCGGCACAAAGGATGCAAAAGGGCATGAGGTGAGCAGCGAGATCAAAGACATGCTTTCCTATATGAATGACGGAGTTCCGAAGTCGGATTATACAAAAATGCTTGACGCCGCTGTGAATGACATCAGGCGGAACGAGGAAAGGAGGCTAGAGTATATGAGTATCAACGCAAATGCTGGAGACTTGATTGAAGTTGGACAGTATAGTGGATATGTATCCTCTGTACGCGACAACAACGGTTTATTGGAAGACGATATTATAGCAAAGTTCTTAAAAATAAAATTGGACACAATTAAAATCATACGCTTCGTTATCACCAAGCATCCCGACTGGGACGATGAGGATGTGGCAGAGGAGGTTTTAGACTTGATGGACGAAGGCTTTGATGTGGAGATGGCATTATGATGAAATTTTCATGATATTCCGATTGGAATGCAAAATTTCGCCCGGAGTTGGTTCGAAGTTTTTCTTGTATTTTCCTGCGGGATAGTGTATATTATACACAAAGAGAAGCACCCACTCCTTAGTGGATGCTCCCGAGCATTGGTTTATTTTATTAAAAAACACCTCTCTCGTTGGCAGACGAGAGAGGCATTTTTATTTGCGCTTTTTCTTTCTTCGCAGAAAGTCCAGCAGTGCTAGTATCAAGCTTCCCGCTGACATCAGCAGACCTATGATCTGCAATACCAGCGTAATTTTTTCGAAAGCTGTCATTCGCACCACCTCCCTTCCTTTTTCAACAGGTTTCCCTGTCCTTTAGGCTCGGGAGGCTACCACCTCGTCGCAGGCGCTTCTCTTCCTTCT
>JAFUXY010000009.1 GCA_017477005.1 Lachnospiraceae bacterium
AATATAATGCCTGAGCTTTTTGGGATTGTCCCGGTCTTCGATGTTGTGGATCTTGCTGATGACCCGTTCAAAGGAACGGTCCAGTTCTTCCTTTTTTTTTCGTTTTCCAAACAATTCGCGAATCATGTTTTTACCCTGCACAACGCCTTGTAATCGGACTTCCAACGCTCCAAAATATTGTTCAACGTCCCTCTATAGGCCGATTGTTCGCTATAGGAGGCCCTCAGCCTGTCTATTTCATCGGAAAACCGCAGGATCTCTTTGGACTCAGAGGCATGCTCAACCTCCGCCAGCACGATCTTCACCTCCTCCGGCGGCACCTGAAAGAAATGAATCGTTTCCTCAAGCTTTTCCTCGTCTCCCTTCAGTCGGCAGGCAAACAGCAGGGAACGCAGCGACTGCCGCCTGTGGTTTTTCTGGTAGGCCATCTTGAAGCAAGCGTAGGACTCGTCGAACAAAAACAGCCGTCCATACGCCGTGCCCAAATTGTGCCAAATGTCTCCGACCAGGCGTCCCCCGGCGTTTTCATCACTCGACAGCAGATCTTCATATTCGTAGATAGCTTCCAACACCCGCTTTTTTTCCAACAGCCGATCCGCTCGTATCTTTTTTCGCTCCGCGTCACTCTTGTTTTCAAAGGCCGCAATGATCTCCACGGTATCGCGGATTTCTGTAGCCGACAGATAGCCGCTGGCATTGAGCACTTTGCCGACAAAGATATGCAGCGGCACATTGTCCCGTAGAAGAACAAGCATTTCCTCGGACAGCTCCTTCATCGAAAGCTCCCGTCCGATCCATCTGCAGAGATCCACCGACATGAAATCGGCGTTCAACAGGTAGACATTGTGGAAAATGTAATACGACAGCTCCTCCAGGGAATAAATATTCACGGAGAGCTCTTCTTCATAATAGGGATTCGCCGCGATCGGGCGGCCGCACAGGATCAATTCACCCATTCTACTTCCCTGCCTCCATAAATTCCGTCAACAAAACAGCCATGAAACGAAACATCACCCTGCCTTGATTACATGCTCCCACGATTTTCCCGAGGACGCGCAAAGCTCCCCAAATCCCAGATCCGCCACCACCAAGACGACCTCCTTGTCTGAACGAGGCTTCGCCGAAATCCGCAGCCGGGTCGTCCGGTTCTCCCGCGTTGGAAGCCCCTTTAGCTCAATGGTCTCCACGGTGGCCTTTCTCGATTCAGGTCCTTGGATCCAGCATTCGATCTGGGGCGTGCCGTCTAATATTACCTCGCACTCGCCATGCGCGTCATACCAGCTATCCCCGGCCGAGATCAGCGTCACAAACCCCATTTCATTGTGGTCGATCACCTTCAGCGAAACATTCAATTTCAGGTCGTTGTCGCCAATATACACAAAGGGCCATTCCAAGATGCCGTCCCGCACCATCCCGGCGTAGCAGGCGCCTTTGGAATACAGATTCTTGCCGATGAACACCCGCCGTCCCTGGCAGAGACGCTGCAAGGACTGCTTCATCCAGTCTCCGTCAAACCCGTCCCCGATCAGATACACGGCCGAGATCAGCCCTCCGGAAAGGGTCTTCCGGATCGAGTCGTCAAACGACCGATCCTTGTTGAAATTCACCGCGCCGAGGTTCCGAAAATACATATTGATCACCTGCGGTCTGGTCGAGGTATTCCGCTTGAGCAGGCATTCGCGAATATGGCTCTGCGTATAGTCATACAAAAGCACGTCATGCAGATAGAGGCTCGGATCCTGGGACAGCGCATAGTAATAAAAGCACTCCCTGTGATCGAGCAGCAAAAGCTGATCCGTCTCCAAGCCCATCCTCGTCGCCAGCACCGTGAAGAGCGCGATCGCCACTTCATCGAGCACGTCTACGGTGATTACGAGCTTCGCGATTGGAATTCCGCTGACCCGTCCCTGCACCAGCAGCAGCTTTTTCAAAAAGATCAGCAGCAGATCCTCCGCCGGATATTCCTCCGTGTCGATCAACACATATTCTTTGTTTCGAGCCTTCTCCAGCAGCCCATCCACCCCCACAGCCATCGAAAGCTGCACCTGACGGATGGCGTCATTTCCAAAAAACCACTGCCCCACGCCGCGTTTTTTTGCCAGAAAAGTCGGAATCTGATACATCTCGCTTCCCATCTGGGACGAAACCGTGACAGGCTCCGCCATATCCCTGCGATAGTAGCTCAAGAGCGTGGATTTTTCCCCGATATCGATTCCATAATACATACCGTTCGTACGCATTTCATCCATCGACATTCGTTTTCTCCTCTATCAAACGAACCGCAAATCACAACATCGAGAACAGCATCTCCGTCACAGAATCCAGCCGTTCGTACTCCTTCATATCCTCCAAGAGCTGCTTTTCATTCGAATACAGAAAGGCGCTCTGCATCGCGTTGATCCGCTCGTACCGGCTATCCCCGGTCTCATTGACCGTGCTCGTATAATGAAGCCCGTCCTCCATCAACACTTCCCGCTGGTCGGCAGCCTTGACAATCGTATAGGTGAGCCTGTCGCCAAAGAACAGTACGAAAAGCCGGACATAGATTCCCGGATACATCTCCGTCATTTCCAGCGTCTCGCTCGCGCCGTCATTGACGCGGTATCGGATCAAAAGCCGCTCCCCCGTCTTGCCCCGGTACTCCACAAAGGTCTTGTCATAGAGGTGGTATTTGACCACGAGCCTGTGGTCGACATCCTTGAAAAAGGCAAAATACGTGCCGCTCTGCACAAAATCCGCCATGAGCTTGTTCAGCCCCTCGTAGGCCTCCTTGTCGGACACCCCGGTCTTCGCAAGATGCATACAAAGCGCAATACGCACGCTGTCATTCAATTCTTCATCCCGCAGGACGAGATGCAGCGCGTCCTCGAAAATCCGATCCGGCGCGCTCTCCCCGGTCAGCAGATAACGTCTCGCGAAATAGGTCGCATAGGCGCTCGCCACCATCCGGTTGGGATGATGCGCCAAATACGAGTTGTAAATGGATTCGCTCTTGGTGTCGATGTTTTCCGTGAAAAGCATCTGGCTTAGAATCCGTTCTTCGAGCGCTCTTGTCTCCAGGCTCCTGGCCGAAGCAAACTGCCAGAGCGTTACCATATCCCGGGTCGGACCGATCAAAAACCGGTTCAGATACACAATGGTCTCCTCGGACGACAAAAACTGCCTCATCAAGAAAGCGCAAAGCTCGATCAGAAAATCATCCGCCTTGTCCTCATCCATCTTGATCCGATAAGAACACAGATTCAGCAGCGACTTTCCCGGAACGCCGATGCCGTTGTGCGACAGAAGCAGATCGTACGCCCTGTCGTATTCGCCCTCTATGATGTATAAGTCGATAATATGCGTCATAATCTTCGCGTCAACGCCATCGAAGGAATTGACCTTTAGAAAATGGCTCTCCAGTTCCTCTCTTCTGCCGTGCTCGGTCATGAAACGCATGATCGCCGGATACATTTTTTGCTTGTAACGCTCGCTGACCTCGTCCGAATCCATGAACTCGACCAGATTGGGAATATCGGAAGGCGCAAATTCCTCGAACTCTTCCCTCTGCTGCAGCTCATGCAAAAAATAATGCAGCCGTTTGGTGGCCATCCCGTACAGCCGCCGAAAGCTCCGTCCAGGCTGCATCAGACGCTCGATATAATACTCCGATGGATCACTGTGGAAAACACCCTGCCTATCCTCGAGGAAAATGCGATAATGCGCCGAATAGACCGGCACATAGGCCAGATGATTTTCCACTGAGACCACGATCGGCGCTTCCATACATTCCTGATACAGATGTACCCGCACAATATCCGAGTCCAGGCCGAAAATTTTGTGATAAAACAAGATATTGCCCATTTCATTGGCAACATCCTCGTCCAGTATTCCGCACTCCAAAAAAATATGCTGATAAACCACCGCCAGATTGTCGTCAATACGCCCTTGTCGTGCCATATCGAGCGCAAACTCCTCCATATGGCGGACATACTGCTCGTAGATGCGAAGCTGGCTCTTCTGGAAAACGATTACATTGGCATAGACAAAAGCCTTTCGCACCGCAGGAAGCGTATTTTGATAACGGAAATACATGACCACCATCTGTGGAAGCTGCTTGGAATAATTCAGCGGCAGAGACAACACGTAGGCCTCATAGAGCCCCGTGAAATTCATATTGGCAAACACCGCCTTCTCATACCAATCCCGGAACCGAGGCCCGTATTTGTGGTTGCGCAGCAGATAAGTCACCACATTGCCTAAAAAGGCATCCGTCGGGTGGATTTCGTAGCAAGCCTTCACCACAGCGTACACGTCCTCCCGAAAGCTCCTCTCGCCCTCAAGCACGTAGGAAACCTGGTCCGCAAGAGCTTCGGTCATCCGCCCTTTCCGAAGCATCCACCCCAAAATTCTCTTGGAAAACGTATCAAACTTGGTCAAAAGGTACGGCTCCTGACGCAGCAGATATTCGGCCTCGATATAGAAAAATGGAGAACTCACTCCCTCCAGCATCCACCGCGCGATATCCTTGAGCCGGCGCTTGTAGTCGTCGATATATTCCTTGCGCAGAAACAGCAAAAACCAAAAGATCATCGGCTCGGCGGGCTTCTGCACAAAGATCGCCTCAATCTCTTCGAGGAGACGGTCGATATAGTCCTCTTCCTTTTCGATCAGCGTGCAAAGATACAGCAGATAGGCCCACGCAACCCCCGTGCGATCCTCAATCTCCCGGCGCATTTCCTGGATGATCCAAAGGGCTTTCTGCTTTTCCCCGCCCACGATCAGCACATGCGCCTTCATCAGCCGAAACAGCGTGGGATCCGGTTCCTCTCCAATCAAAGCGTCCAAGAGGACCGCCGACTCCTTTGACCACTCCGCAGAGGATATCTTTTCAAACCGGTAATCCTCGTAGCATCTGGTCAATTTCACGAGACGCATGCCCCGGGTGTACGATGGCGGAATGTAATCCTCCCCTTCGGAAAGACTCGTCGCCATAATATGGATCTCCTGCGCGCTGTTGGATGAAGAAAAGGAAATGCACGCAACATTTCGTCCGGCGTGCATACGGCCAGGATGCAGATACATCGAAAGCTGCATCCGACTCCCCATGAAAAAGTCCGCCGTGATCCGCTCTTTTTCTAAGGTAATGAAATCCGCGTCGCAGGAAACGCTAATGTCGATATAACCCCAATTGCTCCGGTTGATCTCGATCATTTCCCTCTGATTTTCGGTCAATCCGTAATAATTGCGGTCACTCTCATCAATCGTGAAAATAACAGGATCCTTCGAGCCCGTAGCGACCAAATAGGCCTCGAGGTTGGCCTGCGAAAAAGAACCGCGAGAGAACCCCTGATACAGCAGGATCCGGTCGATCTCTAAAGAGTCGATGAACGAGCGCATGCTTTTGGAATAAAAAAGCTGCATGGCCTCATTCCAATGTTCCTTCGCCAGTCTCGCAAACTGGGCGTCGGAATCAATCCTCCCGACCGATGTTTCCGGAAATCGCCGGATATAGCGGATCGTAAACGGCACATACTCCTCCGAGCCATTGAAGACGACGCAAAACTCCCCCTCTATCTCGTCTCCTTCGCCAAATCCGTCATGCAAAATACGAAACTCAATCCGCGCGCTGACTCCCTCAAACTGAGGACGAAGAATACGGACATAGGGATGCGTGCTGTAGCAAACGCCGCGTAGGGAGGCGCCATTGATGCTTTCAAAGGAAAACCCGCCCCGCACCTGTGTATGCTCCACGGCCTCAATCTCTATTTTTTCTTCACTGAATTTGATTTTTGGGGGTACGATATCGAACTGATCCTCCGACATCCGCCAGATTTTCTTTCGCAATGCTCGCTCCTCATGCTGATCAAGAAGTGGAAAGAAGGAATGGTGGGTGCACCGCCACCATTCCTTTTGAATCGTCTCAGATCGGATACGCCAGATTGGCGGCATCCGACTTGTTCATATCAACGCCGGTCTGTCTGGCCTGCCGGATATTGAAAAAATCCTTCGCAACCTGCGGGAACAACGCATACGAAAGCACGTCCTCGTCCTGCTGCTTCCACTCCGCCATCTCAGACTCGAAACGCTTCAGACCCGGTGTCAAAAGATCTGCCGGGCGACAGGTAATTGCCTGATCCTTCTCATCCCCCAAGACCTTGTCGACGATTTCGGGATTGAAGGGCTTGACGGTTTGCCCATATTTTCCAAGCAATATATCCTTTGTCTCCTGGGTCGCCACCTTGTAGCGCTCGCCCATCAATACATTGAACACCGCCTGTGTCCCCACAATCTGGGAAGACGGCGTGACCAAAGGCGGCTCGCCCAAATCCTTGCGCACCCTTGGCACCTCTTCCAACACCTCCGTCAGCTTGTCCTCCTTTCCCTGCTCCTTGAGCTGGGACAGAAGATTTGAAAGCATGCCGCCAGGTACCTGATACAACAGGGTCTTGATATTCACGCCCAGCACCTTTGGATCCAAAAGCCCGGAATCCAGCGCCTCCTGACGCAGCGGCGCAAAATAATCGGTGATTTCCGCCAACTTGGTCTGATCCATGCCGGTATCGTATTCCGTCCCCCGGAAGGCCTCCACCATGACCTCCGTAGCAGGTTGGCTCGTACCCAACGCGAACGGAGACATAGCCGTATCAATAATATCGCAGCCCGCTTCGACCGCCTTCATACAAGTCATCGAAGCCACGCCGGACGTATAATGAGTATGCAGCTCAATCGGAAGGGAAGTCGCGTCCTTCAAGGCCTTCATCAGAATCGACGCCTCTCGTGGCACCAAAAGCCCCGCCATATCCTTGACGCAGATCGAATCCGCGCCCATCTCCTCGATCCGCTTGGCCATGCTCATCCAATAGTCTAATGTATAGGCTTCTCCGAGCGTATAGGAAAGCGCCACCTGCGCATGCCCCTTCTCCCGGTTGCACGCCCGAACCGCCGTCTCAAGATTTCGCACATC
>JAFUXY010000109.1 GCA_017477005.1 Lachnospiraceae bacterium
ATGGCTCGTATTGCAGGTGTTGATTTACCGAGAGAAAAGAGAGTGGAGATTGGTCTTACATACATTTATGGCATTGGAAGAGTCAGCTCCAACAAGATACTGAAATCCGCAGATGTGAATCCAGACACGCGCGTGAAGGATCTGACCGATGAAGAGGTGAAGAGGATTGCCGATGTCATCGACAAGGAAGAATATATGGTAGAAGGTGATCTTCGGCGCGAGATTGCTCTCAACATCAAGCGTCTGCAGGAAATCGGGTGCTATCGTGGGATTCGCCACAGAAAGGGTCTGCCTGTCCGCGGACAGAATACGAAGACCAATGCGCGTACCAGGAAGGGTCCGAAGCGTACCGTGGCGAACAAGAAGAAATAAGTTGGGCTTGTGTGCATGGTCACTTGAAGGTAAGATATTTTTTCATTTACTAAAATCAAGAAAGGTGTAGGTTAGTTTTTATGGCAAGGCAAAGCAGGAAAACCACGCGCAGGCGCGTGAAGAAAAACGTTGAACATGGTCAGGCACATATCCAGGCCTCCTTCAACAACACAATTGTGACGTTGACGGATACGCAGGGCAACGCTCTGTCATGGGCAAGTGCCGGTGGACTCGGATTCAGAGGTTCAAGGAAATCTACTCCGTATGCTGCACAGATGGCTGCAGAGACCGCTGCGAAGGCGGCTCTGATTCATGGTCTCAAGAAGGTGGACGTGTTTGTAAAGGGTCCTGGTTCTGGTAGAGAGGCGGCGATACGTGCGATCAATGCATGCGGGATAGATGTGTTGTCCATCAAGGATGTGACGCCGGTTCCCCACAATGGATGCCGGCCGCCGAAGCGCAGAAGAGTATAAGGAAGCAGACTGGAGGAAATATAAATGGCAGTAAACAGAACTCCGATTCTCAAGAGGTGTCGTTCGCTTGGTCTGGAACCGGCCTTTTTGGGAGTCGACAAAAAATCCAAAAGAAAGCTGATCCGTTCGGGACGAAAGGTGTCTGAGTACGGATTGCAGTTGAAGGAAAAGCAGAAAGCGAAGTTCATCTACGGCGTTCTCGAGAAGCCTTTCCGCAATTATTACAAGAAGGCGGATCAGATGAAGGGGATGACGGGTGAGAACCTGATGCGCATCCTCGAGAGTCGTCTCGACAACGTAGTCTTCCGTCTGGGCCTGGCTCGTACGCGGCGTGAGTCCCGCCAGATCGTGGGGCACAAGTTCATTCGGGTGAATGGAAAGACCGTCAATATTCCTTCCTATCAGGTGAAGGCCGGAGACGAGATCGAAGTGCTTGAGAAGAAAAAAGGATATCAGCGGATCAAGGATATCCTCGATGCTACGGGTGGACGCGCGGTACCGGATTGGTTGGATTTTGATGAAGACAATCTGAAAGCCACCGTGAAGAATCTTCCTTCGAGAGAACAGATCGATGTCCCGGTCGATGAGATGCTGATCGTCGAGTTGTATTCCAAATAATAGAGTCTGAGTTGCTATATTTTGAATACAATCTCATATAGGAAGGAGGCACCTGCTTTTGTTCGATTTCGAAAAACCGAGTATAAAAATAGTGGAAATGTCAGAGGACAAGACCTATGGCAGATTTGAAGTAGAGCCTCTTGAGCGTGGGTATGGTGTCACGTTGGGGAATTCCCTGCGCCGAATTATGCTTTCCACCCTTCCGGGTACGGCCGTGAGCCAGATCAAGATCGAGGGTGTACTTCATGAATTTTCGACGCTTCCGGGCGTGAAAGAAGACGTCACGGAAATAGTGATGAACATCAAGGGATTGGCGCTGAGAAATGCCGACAAGAGTAGCGCCAGAAAGACAGCCTATTTGGAAGCGAGCGGCGAAGGAATTGTGCGCGCGGGAGATATCCGGTTTGACGCAGATATCGAGGTCATGAATCCAGATCTCGTGATCGCCAATTTGAGCGGCGGTCCAGAGACAAAGCTGAATATGGAAATGTCGATTTCCAATGGGCGAGGCTATGTCGGCGCAGAAAAAAACAAAAACGATGAAACCCCCATCGGTGTGATCGCTGTGGATTCGATCTATACGCCGGTGGAACGTGTCAATATGAAGGTCGAGGACACTCGCGTAGGACAGGTGACAGACTACGACAAGCTGACGCTTGAGGTGTGGACAAACGGGGCGCTGGCTCCAGACGAGGCGGTGAGCCTTGCGGCCAAGGTATTGAGCGAGCATTTGAATCTCTTCGTCAACCTCTCTGACGCAGCAGAAGACGTGACGGTGATGAACGAGACAGAAGATGAGAACAAGGACAAGGTGACAGAGATGGCCATCGAAGAGATGGAGCTCTCTGTACGCTCCTACAACTGCCTGAAGCGCGCCGGTATCTCTACTGTGGGTGAACTTTGCGACAAGACCCAGGATGAGATGATGAAGGTGCGGAACCTCGGCCGGAAGTCCTTGGATGAGGTAGTGGAAAAGCTATCCGAAATGGGACTGTCCTTCCGGGAGAGTGAGGATCTATAGGGAGCGGAGAAGCTGCTTCCTGAAGGATACCGATAAGACCGAAGAGCGCGGTAGAAAGGAAAAATCATGGCAAAGTATAGAAAATTATCAAGGACTTCTTCGCAGAGAAAGGCCCTGCTTCGCGGACAGGTGACAAGCCTGATCTATCATGGAAGCATTGTGACGACGGAAGCAAAGGCCAAAGAGGTTCGCAAGATTGCGGAGAAGCTGATTGCTTTAGGAATCAAGGAAAGAGACAATTTTGACGAAGTGACCGTACAGGCGAAGGTTCCTCGCAAGGATGCGAATGGCAAGCGAGTCAAAGAGCCGGATGCGAACGGCAAGCGTCGTACTGTCTACGATACAGTTGAGAAGAAGATCAAGAAGGATCGTCCGTCTCGCGTACATGCGAGAAGGCAGATTTTGGCGGTTCTGTATCCGGTAGTGGAAAAGGGCGAGAAGCGCAGGGACACAAAGAAGGTGGATCTGGTCGCAAAGCTGTTTGATGAACTCGGACCCAAGTACGCCGGACGCAATGGCGGATATACCCGGATCGTGAAGATTGGACAGAGAAAAGGCGATGGCGCTTTGCAGGTGTTGTTGGAGCTTGTGTAGTACAATCCCCTACGGACAGAAAAGCTTGTGAAATTTGCGAAAAGAGCAGTCAAATTTGGCCGCTCTTTTTTTGCTTTTTTTCATATAATATGATATGATGTCACCACTGATTTGAACAGAGAAATAAGGAGCATATATGGGCACGGTGTATTTGCACATAGGGGTTCCCAAGACCGGTACGACTTCTGTGCAGCGGTTTTTGATGAAAAATCGAGAGATTCTGGAGCAAAAAGGGTACACGTATCCTGATTTTGGGTTTTTGTATCCCGGTGTTGGACCGGCTCGGAATGCGTACTTTGTGGCGCAGACAGGCAAGGAAAACTTTCAGGACGAGTGGGCGGACAGCTTTCGGCAGTTGGAGCGGTTGGGAAAGACGTGGGATCATATTATTCTTTCCGATGAAGCGGTGTGGAACCGGCAGAAGCCGCCGGGATTTTGGTCCAAGGTTCGGCAAAAATTCGATGAAATCGGGTTGAAGTTCCATGTGATCTGCTATCTGCGCAGGCAGGATACGCTGGTGGAATCTTTTTGGAATCAAAGGGTCAAGGGAAAGGGCAAGATGACGATGCCCTTTGAAGAGTTTTTGATCGAGAAATACAAATTCATGCCGATGGCCTATGATGAGTGGCTGGATCGGATCGTCGAAGAGGGGAAACCCGATGAACTGACAATCAAGGTTTTTGAGCGGGGGCAGCTTCTCGGAGGCAGTGTGGTCGATGATTTTTGCGACGTGATCGGCATGCCTGTGACTACAGAATTCGCGATGCCAAAGGATTCGAACAGTTCGTTCGACGCGGACGTGGTGGCAATCAAGCGGATGATCAATCGCGACAGATCGTTTCAGGATGTATATGATTTTTATTATGACGCAACGCAGGCGACCTACGATCCAGGCGAGGACAGAAAAGGACCGAAAATGTCGATGTTCTCCCCGGAGGGACGGCGTGCGTTCATGGCACAGTTTGAACAGGGAAATCAGTATGTAGCCAAGAAGTATTTTGGGCGGGAAAATGGGGAGCTTTTCTATGAGCGAGTCGAAGATGTGCCGCAGTGGGAGCCGGACGCAGAGCGGATGCTTGAAGCGGCCGTTCGGGTCTTCTCAGGCGCAGATATCTTGCTCTACAAGCGCATAGAAGAGCTCGAGCGCAAAATGACGATTATGTACAACAGCCTTCCGGCGCGGATGTATCGGAAGGTGCGTGGCATTGAAGAGAGGGAGGATGAAGCATGAGCGATTCATTTTTTTGGGTATTCTTTGTAGCGTTGATTCTTTTAGTGGTGATCGTTGCGGTGGTGACGGTGGTAGCGAGTGTGGCAGGATCGGTCGCGGCGATCGTCGACGACGAGGATTCTGACGAATGATGAAAAAGATTATCATTGCGGCGCACAAGCCCTATGCGTTCGCCCACGATGATCTGTATTTGCCGCTTCAGGTTGGCGCGGCCGGGAAAAAGGACATATTGGATCTGAGTACGATTTATCTCAAGGACGGACGCGCTTTCGGCGAGACGATCATGCGGGACGATATCGACGACAATATTTCTGAGAAAAATCCTACCTACTGCGAGCTAACCGGTCTGTATTGGGCATGGAAAAATCTGAAAGACGCGGATGTAGTCGGGTTGGTGCATTACCGCAGATACTTCACCGTGAAGTCAGCGGCCTTTCAGCATGGGCATGACCCGTACCGCTGCGTCTTGCAGGAGGGAGAGCTGGACAATCTGCTATTGCAGTACGATCTTTTGGTGCCTCGAAAGAGGATCTACGGGATCGAGACACTGTACTCGCATTATGCGCACACGCTGGATGCCTACCAGCTTGATGCGGCAAAGGGAATCGTAGAGCAGTCCTATCCGGCCTATCGCGGAGTGATCGACCGTATCTATGGACGCCGGTGGGGATACATGTTCAATATGGCGATCTGGCAGCGGTCGGATTTGGAGGATTATTGCCAGTGGCTGTTTGAGATCCTTGGGGTGCTTGAAAAGCGGCTGACGGAGGAAGGTTATCTGGACGGACTGAGTGATTTTGAGAAGCGCTTGTTCGGCCGGGTTTCCGAGATCCTGTTCAATGTCTGGGTAGAGCGAAAGCGCTTAGACGGCTGCCGCATTGGAGAGGTGCCTGTTCTGTATATAGAGTCGGAAAACTGGCCCAAGAAGGTCAAAAGCTTTCTGGCTGCGAAATTTGCGCGAAAGAAATACGGGGAGAGCTTCTGATGAAGGTATCCGTTATTACACCGTTTTATAATGGAAACGCCTATATACACGCCTACGAGGAAATGATGGCGGCGAATGAGCGTTCTTTAGAAAGCGGCGACGTGCTCGAGGTGGTGTTGGTCAACGATAGCCCGGGCGTGGCGATCGAGCTTTCGGGGGTCTACGCCGCAAGACGCAATTGGCGTATTATTCTCAATGAAAAGAATATGGGGATTCATGCGTCCCGGATTCATGGACTTTCGGAGGCGACCGGGGATTATGTGATCTTTCTCGACCAGGACGACGCGTTGGCGGAGGATGCGATTGCCTGTATGCTCGAGGTGGCGAGGGAATTGGCGAAGCCGGGCGAGCAGCGGATGTGTTATCAGGTGATCGTGGCGAACGCTCTGCTCGAGCAATCCGATGGGAGCGAGGTGGAGTGGTACCGCACGGCCTACCACAAAGGTCTGATCGACAAACGGCGTGCCTATTTGAAGGTGGGAACGCAGATCATGTCGCCTGGGCAGTGTATGATGGCCAGAGAGATCATTCCGCGGGAGTGGATGACGCATGTATTGACGGTGAACGGGGCCGACGATTATTTTCTATGGCTTTTGATGTTGGACAAGGGGATTGGATTTCATTATGTCGATGAGCCCTTGTACATCCACCACCGGACCGGAGAGAATGTATCGGGCAATATTGGACAGACCGAGGAATCGACCGCGCAGTTTATGCATTATCTGTCGGAAATGGAGTATCCGCCCAGGCCGCTTGCGCAGTTGAACCGCCAGGTTCGATACAAGCAGGAATTCCGCAGCGGCGATTTCGGGCGAAAATGTCTGCTGTCGCTGTTGAATTTTGACCTGTTTTGCGCGAACGTGTATTTCAAGCTGCGGACGAAGACCGGATATGGGTTCAATCGGTAGGAGAACGCAGTGGGATTGGGAAACATGAAAACAGCGGTACTTTTGGCGACGTACAATGGAAGACGGTTCCTGGAGGCTCAGCTTGATTCGCTGATGGGACAGACCGTGGCGGATTTTGTCATAGCGATACACGACGACGGATCGACAGACGGCACAGTTTCGCTATTGGAAAAATACCGGTCTAAGTTTCCGGAGCGGATCGAGGTGGTAGAGGGGCCAAGCTGCGGCGGTGCGAAGGAGAATTTCTGGTTTTTGCTTTCGCAGGTCGAGGCGGATGTCTATTTTTTCTGTGACCAGGACGACGTTTGGATTCCGGAAAAAATCGAACGCCAGCGGCAGGTATTATTATCATTCGATAATAATACTCCGGCGCTCGTTTTTTCAGATATGAAGGTCTGCGACGAGTCGCTTGGCACAATGGCGGAGTCCTTTTGGGATTATATTGGTAGAGATGCGGGGGAACTGAGGCTTCCGAGAGTGCTGATCGACAATCCGGCGGCAGGGACGAGCATGGCATTCAATCGCGCGCTGCGGGATGTGGCGGTGGGTACGGAGTTTGATTTATCCGGTGTTGAAATGCATGACGGATTTTTGTTGGCTTTGGCGCTTGGCTGCGGTACCGTGGAAAAGATGGACGAGGCGTTGGTCTTGTACCGACAGCACGGAGAGAATGCCTGCGGCGCAGCCCAATCCGAGAGTCGCTTGCAGCGAATCTTTCGCAATGCAAAAGAGGTTTTAAGCGGGCGGTTTTTGGAAAAGAAACGCGCCTTTCTGCGGTTGTCCAGGGCGGCGGCGGGGGAGCTTTCGAAGGCGAAGCAGA
>JAFUXY010000110.1 GCA_017477005.1 Lachnospiraceae bacterium
GAGATCCTCCGCAATCACCGGCTTCGCCAGTTAATCCGAAAATCCCTCCGTGAGATATTCCTCCCTCGCGCCCGACAGCGCGTTCGCGGTCAGGGAAATGATCGGCGTCCCCTTCAAATCCGCGCCATACAGACGCTTCAATTCCCGCAGCGTCTCGATTCCATCCATCTGCGGCATCCGATGATCCAAAAAGACCATATCATAATCCCGCAGCCCGAATTTTTCAATGCAATCCCGACCGCTGGCCGCCGTATCCACTTGCATCTTCGTCCGCTTCAACAGCCCCGTCAGCACGGTCAGATTCATCGGCGCGTCGTCCACGACCAAAATCCGGGCGTTCTTTGCCGTGAACTCCGTTTTCCTCGCCACCCGCTGCTTCGTGACCTGCTCCAAGGCCGTCTTGAAATCTCCGATTCCCTGCTCTTCCACGACCCTCTGGCGAACCGCAAACGAAAAGACGCTGCCCTTTCCATACTCGCTTTCCACGCAAAGAGACGAGCCCATCATATTCAAAAGCTGCTGCGTGATATTGATGCCAAGCCCCGTCCCTTCGATAACCCGGGTCCGCTCCTTGTCGATCCGGTCAAACGCTGTGTAGAGGCGGCTGATATTTTCCTCCTTGATGCCGATGCCGGTATCCTTCACCGCCACCTTCAAAAGCACCTCATCCGCGGCATCTGTCTTTTCAAAATCAATTGACCACTCAATACGCCCCTTCTCGGTGTATTTGACCGCATTGGTCAAAAGATTCGTAATGATCTGCTTGATCCGCAGCTCATCCCCATGCAGCAGATGCGGCGTATCTGGATTGACAATTGTAATAAATTCAAGCCCCTTCTCCTGCGCCCGAAGCCGAATCAGATTGACCAGGTCGCTGACCAGTGAAGCCAGTCCATAGTCCCGCTCGATCAGCTCCATCTTGCCCGCTTCGATCTTCGAGAAATCCAAGATATCACTAATGATCGACAGAAGATTGATCCCAGCCAGATGCGCATTTTGGGCGTACTCCAACACATTTGGATTTTCGCTTTCCCGCAGTATCATCTCATTCATCCCGATGATCGCGTTGATCGGCGTGCGGATCTCATGCGACATCTGCGACAGAAACGCCGACTTCGCTGTGTTGGCTGCATTGGCGGAAATCGCCATTTCCTCGAGCTCCTTCGTCGTCTGCTCCAGGAACATCGACAGGCGCTGATCCATCGGGATCGCTCCGCCCTTCTTGACCGGCGCCGGCACGTACTGCCCCTGCTCCACGTCTACGCCCCGCAGCTTTCCCTCCCGGAACCCGACGGACAGGATCGACGAGTTGACCACGCCGCCGCCCTGCTTGTCCATCATAATCGCCGCGTACCCCCACAGCCACGTTACCTGGGGCATAATGCTCCAATAGCAGGCAATATCCCGCTCCGACATCTCTCCCAAAAACCGCACCCGGTTTTCACATTCGATCAAAATCAACGCCTGCGGATCGAATTCCCGCATAGTGTCCGCATAAAGATTGACTTCCTCCAACAGCCGCCGCAGATTTCCATACGAGAGCCGCAGCTTGTCGTTCGGTTTGATCCGCGCAATGAACTGGAGATTTCCCTTTTCATCGGTGCCTGAAGGAGTACGCACTACCTCCCGCTCGCCCCGCTTCACGACAAACGGAAATTCCCGGACATTTTCGACGAAATATTCGTCCGGCTCCACGCCCAGATATTTTTTGTAGATCGAAGCCGCAGGCTCTCCATCAATCGTGGTAATGCAATATCGGCCGTCGGTACCCGTGACCTGCATTTCCTTCCCGATCGCTCGCCAGCCCATTTCATAATTATAAAACATCTGCAGATCTTCGCCGTAGAAAACCAGCGCGACCACGCCGCAATCGTCCGCCGTATCGCCGGTTTCCCCGAAGGTGCCGCTGATGTATGGATGATAGGCCGCTGCCGCCTGTACGCCGATGATTGGGATGTCAAAGCAGTCTCCCCCCGCCATAGAAACCAGAAATTCGTCGATTTCCCGCTCCATACCAGCCGAAAACAGCAGCACTCCCGCCACCTGATCTCTGTTTCGAATCTCTTGCGCCAGCCTGCGTCCAGCCTCAGACGGACGAATTTTTCGACAGTAAAAATGCAAAGCGTCGACGCTGGAATTTTCCATTGCGATCAGCGAATAACCGCCCATTTTTCTGCCCGAAAACTCCTGGATCATACTCACCATCGGCACCGTGATCCCCACGATCAACAGATCCGGCAAAAGCGCCTCCGCTGCCTGCATTTCCCGATGCAAATGCACGATATTATCGTCCTGATCACTGAACAACAGCAGCTTCGAAGCCGCCCTTTGTACCGCCGGTTCCTCTTTCCACTCGGTGAGCTTGTCTATGAGTTCATGATAATCGTCTGTAATAATCGTTCTCTGTATCATACCAAACCGTTCTCTCTATTATAATCCTCCACCACGGCCACCAAGCTCTGTTTCAGCCCTCTATAATCCTGAAGCAGCAACGGCGTGTCCCTGTGCATTAGCTCTAAATTCATGCTTTTTCCTGCTTCCTCGAGCGCCTTCGCCTGCGCAAAGATCGGATTCGCCCCAATGGCCATCGAGGTGCTTTTCAGGGAATGGACATTCAGCGTGAAGGTCTCGACATCCTCTTCGGCCAAAGCGGTCTCGATCACAGACGCCTTTTCTTCGATTGACTGCTCGTAGATCTCGACCGCGAAAATATATTCCTCCGCATCACCGCAGTATTCGATGCCGGTTCTCGGATCGACCAGCGGAATTTGAAACGCCGACTCGGGAAGCAGCGAAAGCTCTTCTTCGATCTCCGCTTCCGGATCCAGCTCTTCCTCCGATTCCGCCAGCTCCACTATCTCCTCGGGCAGATAGAGCATCATCATCGCTTCCATCTGCGAAATATTCACCGGCTTGGCCAGGTAATCGGTGAACCCGGCGTCAAGCATCCGCTCCCGGTCTCCCGAAATCGCGCTCGCCGTCAAAGAGATAATCGGGATGCGGCTGGCCTTTTCGGGAAACTGCCGTTTCAACTCCCGCAGCGTCTCGATCCCGTCCAGCCCCGGCATCCGGTAGTCCAGAAACACCAGATCGTAGTCATTGCTTCCAAACTTTTCAATACATTCCCGTCCATCGGCCGCCGTGTCGATCTGCACGCCGGAAAACTTCAAAAGCCCGGAGATTACCTGTAGATTCATCGGCGTATCGTCCACGACCAACAGCCTCGCGCCCTCTGCCTTGAACGGGACACGGGACTTCGTTCTCGTGCTTTCCTCAGACGACATCTCCCGAAAATCGACAGAGCCGATGGTTTCCTCCCCGGCCGCCTGCTGCCTCAGGGTGAAGAAAAACTCCGATCCCTCGCCGTAGGTACTCTCCACAAGGAGGTCGCTCCCCATCAACGAAAGCATCTGCCGCGAGATCGCCAGTCCAAGTCCCGTGCCCTCGATGCCCCGGTTTTTCTGCGTATCCACTCGGTCAAACGGTTGAAACAGCGCCCCCAGGTCCTCCTTTCGAATGCCGATACCTGTGTCCTTGACCGACACCCGGATGGCGACTTCCTCCCCCTGTCTTTCCACCAGCGAAAGCGACAGCTTCACGCCGCCCTTTTCGGTGTACTTGATCGCGTTTGTCAAGAGATTGGTAATGATCTGCTTGATCCGAAGCTCATCCCCAGACATCGCCTCCGGTATCTGCGGATCGATCTCGAACTTCAGATCGAGCGCCTTCGCCTCCGCCCGAAACTGCACGAGATTGTAGAGATCGCCAATCGCGCTGCTCAGGGAATATCTCGCCGGAACAAGCTCCATCTTCCCGGCCTCGATCTTCGAAAAATCCAGAATGTCATTGATGATCCCCAGCAGGCTCTCGCCCGCCTTCCGGATATTTTCTGAATATTCGCGGATGTTCGGATCCTCCGATTCCCGGTAGATCATTTCATTCATCCCGAGAATCGCGGTAATCGGCGTGCGGATCTCGTGGCTCATATTGGACAGAAACGCGCTCTTGGCGACATTGGCCTGCTCTGCGAGCTCCAGCGATTTCTCGAGCATCTTGCTGCGCTCTTTCTCCTCCTGCACGATCCGTGTGTCGGTAATATCCCCTATGAACACGTAGTACACGTCGCCGAAGCCGGGCAGATTCGTGAAATGCCCATAATCATCCACCCAGCGGACGCTTCCATCCTTGCGAATGATGCGGTAGACAACGTAATCCATCTGGTGGTTGGTCTTGTCTGCGATCTGATCATCGATCGAGCTTTGGATCTTTTCAAAATCCTCCGGATGCACCATCCCCCGGAAGGTGAAGCCCGTCAGCTTGCGAAATTCCTCCAGGTTTTCGCACCCAAAAATCCGACAAGTGGGATAGTTTACATATAATATTTCCTGAGATTCGTCGGCGCGGTAACTCAACAACCACCGGCTCAAAGCCGGTGGGTTGTATGGACTAAAGTCCAGAATAAGCAACTGAAAGTTGCGTCTTCCGGCTAAAGCCAGTTGCCAACAGACTTCAAGTCTGCTTAAAAGTCTACTGAAGTAGCTACCC
>JAFUXY010000111.1 GCA_017477005.1 Lachnospiraceae bacterium
TGCAAAGACCAGATGGTTGGCGCAGGCTTTGTGGCGGCAGACAATCATAATGATGGAGAATTGTCAATGGCTGCATAATAATTTGACTAAGGATAGTATTCACAAGGGTTTGGATAGCAAATCCTTGTGGGAAGTTTGAGTTATCATGTGTTATACTTTGTTTCGTACTAAATAAAAGCAGTTTTTATCTGCAAGGATGAGAAAAGGAGGGCAGAATGGGAGTGAATCGCTTTGTATTGAACGGAATATCCTATCATGGACATGGGGCCATCAATGAGATACCGGGGATTATTCAGTCAAAAGGATTTAAGAAAGCATTTGTTGCGTCAGATCCGGATCTTGTGAAATTTGGTGTTACATCAAAAATTACAGACCTTTTGGATAAGAATGGAATTGCTTATGAGCTATATTCTGATATCAAGCCGAATCCAACCATTGAGAATGTAAAGAACGGGGTCGAGGCATACAAAGCTTCCGGTGCGGATTTTATGATTACCATCGGAGGCGGTTCCTCGATGGATACGGGGAAAGGAATCGGAATCATTGTCAACAATCCGGAGTTTGCGGATGTCCGTTCGTTGGAGGGGGTTGCCCCGACGAAGAATCGCACGGTGTTCACCATAGCCGTCCCGACGACGGGAGGTACCGGAGCAGAGTCCACGATCAATTACGTGATAACAGATGTTGAAAAAAAGCGCAAATTCGTCTGCGTGGATCCGAATGATATACCGGATGTGGCGGTGGTTGATCCGGATATGATGGCTTCCATGCCGAAGGGATTGACAGCCTCTACCGGAATGGACGCGCTTACGCATGCCGTTGAGGGCTATACGACAGCCGCGGCTTGGGAATTGTCCGATTGCTTGAACCTGGAAGCGATCCAGCTTATAGCCAAAAATTTAAGAAAAGCGGTGGACAACGATCCGGATGGTCGAGAGGGAATGGCGCTTGCGCAGTATGTGACGGCAATGGCGTATTCGAATGTTGGTCTGGGAATCGCTCACTCCATGGCGCATACCCTTGGAGCGGTGTACGATACACCTCATGGCGTTGCTTGCGCAATGATGCTTCCGATTGTCATGGAGTTTAATGCAGAAGCAACCGGAGAGAAGTTCAAAGCAATTGCAGAGGCGTTTGGTGTGGATACTGCCGGAATGGATCAGGACGCATACCGCAAGGCCGCCATTGATGCTGTGAGGCAGCTTTCTGTGGATGTTGGTATCCCCACGAAGCTTGACAAGCTCAAAGAAGAAGACCTTGATTTCCTTTGCGAATCGGCCGCGGCGGATGCTTGCGCGCCAGGCAATCCGAAGCCAGCAAGCTTAGAACAATTCCGTGAGATGTTCAAAAAGCTCATGTAATTGTTCTATACTGTGCGAGAGGTGTGATTCAGATTTTTTGCATACCAACTAAGTTTTATCCGGGAACTTCGGTTCTCGGATTTTTTATGCAGATCAGCACAAAGTATGGTATACTGGCTAACGAAAAACAAAAGAAATGACAGAGTACAAGGTGGAGATGTATGCGGCATTTTGTGGGGGTTGAAATGATGAAAATGACGAAGATTCTATTACTGATTTTTTTAATTTCCTTCCTCGGGATGCCAAAAGTGCATTCTGGGGATGTTTCCGAATCCATTGCATCAGGGAAGATTACGGCAGATAGCCTTCCGGAATGGAATGGTACGCCTTATGTGGAGGTCAACGGAGGAATCCCTGCCTTTTCGGAGAAACAAAAGGAAAGTACAACGGATTACACAAAATACAGTCCGTTGGATGACTTGGGACGGGCGGGGTATTCCATAGGCTGTTTAGGGAAAAAGACGCTCAACGACGGTGGTAGAGAGAGCATAGGACAGGTACGCCCGGTTGGATGGGAAACCAAAAAATACGCCCATTTGATCGAAGATCGCTATGTATACAACCGATGCCATCTCCTGATGAATGCTGCAGCGGCGGGGATGGATTCGGAAACCTGCAACAGCACGAGGAATCTCATCACAGGAACCAGATATATGAATGCCGACGGTATGCTCCCGTATGAGTCCGAACTGCTGAGTTATTTGCGCAGTACGAAAAACCACGTACTATACCGGGTGACGCCGATCTACAAAGGAAAGGAACTTGTCGCCAGAGGCGTGCAGATGGAAGCGTGGTCGGTGGAGGACGGGGGAAGAGGGCTGAAGTTCAACGTATTCTGCTACAATATGCAGCCCGGAATCAGCATTGATTATGTTACAGGGAAAACGCACGAGAAAGCGGATGCAAGGGTCGAGGTCGAAAAGGCACTGGCCCAAGGCGCAACGACGGTGGCGCATATTACAGCAAATTCACCTGCGAATAACACGACGAGTGAAATAAAAACAAAGGATGCCGCCAATGGATCTGCAGCGGATAATGCGGCGGATGGGTCCCGCGAAGTTTCTACAGAGATTTATGTCTTGAACACGAACACAAAAAGGTTTCATTACCCCAATTGCCCCTCCGTAAACCAGATGTTCGACAAAAACAAAGAGGTTGGACATTTTTCGAGAGAGGAACTGATAAGACAGGGATATATTCCCTGTGGCAATTGCAGACCGTAGGGGGTACGAGAGTGACGAAAACATCTTTTCCCGATATTGTAGTTGGAGCAAAGAGACTCCGTGTCGCCGTGCTTTTGTCGATCGCAGGCGGCTTTCTGGATGCTTATACCTATTTCGTGCGTGGAGGAGTATTTTCAAACGCACAGACGGGAAATATTGTCATGTTAGGCATTGCAGTCGTTAGTGGAGAACATGAAAATGACGAAAAATACCTGCTGTCCATAGCGGCTTTTTTGAGCGGGATCATCACAGTATTGATTGTTGAAAAGGGGCTGCAAGAAAGAAAAATCCCTTTTGTTCGCAGGGCGGTTCTTCTGATCGAGTCTTTGACATTATTTTTTGTGGGTTTTTTGCCGCGGACAGCGAATGCCAATCTTTTGGCGAATGTATTTGTGTCTTTTGTAGCTGCGATGCAGATGGAGGCGTTCAAAACCTTTCGGGGAGAACCGATTGCGACCACGGTTTCTACGGGAAATCTGCGCAAATTTGCAGAGAATTTATATACAGGAACCATGGAACATAATCCCGGGAAAATAAAGATCGCGTCTTTTTATCTGATGGTAATCCTAAGCTTTGTGGCCGGTGCCTGCTTTGGCGCATTTTTGTCCATGAAGATAGCGGAACGAGCCATATTTGCGGTAGTGGTTGTTCTTCTGATTGCGTGCGGCGTGATTACCTTGATCAAAAAAACAGACCCGGTATAGAACGTGAGAGCAAACTGGCGTTTTGATTGCAATTGACAGAATCTATAAAATCATATACTATAACAGAGCAGCACGCCTTTAGACTCGACGGAAGCAGGACAGGGAAGCTCTGCTCCGAAAGACGTGCAAGCCAAGGATTTTCAGGAAAGGCTTTGAATTTCCCAGGATTGACCTGGTAATGTATCAATAGAGGGAGGCATGGATGAAGCTGTTGGAGGAAAAGATTTTGCAGGAGGGCGTTGTCTATCCTGGAAAGGTGCTGAAAGTAGGCAGTTTTCTGAATCACCAAATTGATGTTCCCTTTATGAGCAAGCTGGCGGAGGAGTTTTACCGGTTGTTCGAGGAAGACCCGGTCACCAAGGTACTGACAGTTGAGACAAGCGGTATTGCGGTGGGGTATCCGGTGGCAGAGCGATTCGGTGTGCCGCTGTTGTTTGCCAAAAAGAACCGCAGCGCCAATCTTGCCAATGACTGCTACAGTGCCAATGTGGTTTCCTACACGCATGGTCGCTCATACGATGTCGTGCTTGAAAGGCAGTTTCTGACAGGAGAAGACACGGTGCTTCTTGTGGATGATTTTCTGGCAAATGGGTGCGCCTTGGAGGGGCTGATCGACCTTTGCGGGCAGGCTGGCGCCAGGGTGGTCGGAGCGGGCATCGTGATTGAAAAGGTCTTCCAGGAGGGCGGCAGGAAAATTCGGGAGCGGGGTATTCGCGTGGAGTCTCTTGCCCGTATTGTGGACATGGATCCGGAAGGGGGCATTACATTCGCGTCTTGAATCCTTACGAATACGCAAAATCCTAGCAATTCTTATTCCGTTGACTGAACAGCTGCAAATCCTTTGGCTTTTGTGAAGAGGAGTCGTTTTACACTATTTTTTTGAGGAGGTATGTATGAAAATGTACAAAAAGATCCTGGCATTGGGACTTTCCGGCCTGTTGTGCCTTGGCACCTTGGGTGGTTGCGGAGGATCCGGAAGCAGTGGCTCGGGCAGCGAAGGCAGTGAGTCCGCAGAAAGCAGCACCGATACCGGCACAGACGAGGCGGCGGACACCGAAGATACAGCTGCAGCGGATGAGGCTGGCGAGGAGGAAGCCGAAAAAGAGGGGTCGGACATAGTGGCAGGGTTGATCTGTCTGCACGATGAAAACTCGACCTATGATTTGAACTTTATCAACGCTTTCAAAGAGGCTTGCGAGGCGCAGGGATTGGTCGAAGGAGAGACCTACTTCATTTCCACCGGTATTCCGGAGGGGCAGGAGTGTTACGAAGAGGCCCTGAATATGGTAGACAGAGGATGCAATTTCGTATTCGCTGACAGCTTTGGCCACGAGGACTATCTTATTCAGGCGGCGTCCGAGAATCCGGATGTACAGTTCTGTCATGCCACCGGGACGAAGGCGCATACGGAGAA
>JAFUXY010000112.1 GCA_017477005.1 Lachnospiraceae bacterium
CAACGCGAACTACAAGAGCGGCTCCGTGAAGTACACGCTGACCGTTACGAAGCTGGCGAAGCCCACGAGCGTGAAGCTCACGAACAGCAAGAAGAAGCAGCTCACCGTCTCCTGGAAGAAGGTTTCCAACGCGACCGGATACCGCGTGTTCTATTCGACGAACAAGAATATGAAGAACGCGAAGTCGACGAAGGACATCAAAACCACGAAGACGACGTTGAAGAGCCTTTCTTCCGGAAAGACCTACTACGTGCAGGTGCGCGCGTACGTGAAGAAGTACTCGACGAATAACCTGTCGGACGCTTCGAAGGCCGTCTCGAAGAAGGTGAAATAAGGTAACTATTCAGTCATATATGGCGCATAGGCTAGTTTCGAAATGAGCAACTTGTAAACGATGTATTTGGGGGCGGGAGCCGGAATGGGCTCCCGTCCCAAGGAAGCAACCCTTTCCCGGCGGTAGCCGGGAGGGGTCTATCCGGGTGCGAAACCCGGACAGAGTCTTTAGGAAACCCATGAAGAAATTCCCGGGGAAGCATCCTGGGAAGATGAAAACCCCGGGAGCCGGGCAATCCGGTTTCGGGGGGGAAACAATCGCTCGGCTTTCCCGGGCGATGGCATTACCCTCGGCCCACAAGGCAAGGGGAGAGGTTCCGGTATATCAAAAAAATTGTCTCTTCATGCTTACGGAATATGCAGCGAAGGTATCCGGTCAAAATTTCAGCAGGCAAACGCTCGCTATTTATACCTCGCGGCGCCGCCGGACAGGCGGTCTCTCCCCTTGCCTTTTGGGCCGGGGGATTTTTTTGGATTTTTATACCTGCGACCTGGGCGTATTTTGAAAAATCCCATTGCGTTTTCGCCCGATAGGTGTTATGATGTCACCATCGGAAGAGCCGTTCATTCAGTGGCGGCATCATATTTCGAACAAAGCAGAATAGTTCTTGATCATTTCAATTTTCATTTCTTATTGAAGTATTTCCTGCTTTACGATTTCACATTATATTTTACAAGGCGGGAGATGCGAAGCGAAAGGACGCACTTCCCGTGGGAGGGAGGGCAGATGGCTTTAGAGACAAAGAAGGTGGCGCTTGCGCCAGGAAAAGCGATTATGGACGGCGGGGACGAGGATGGGGACAGGGCACTAGGAGGGGAGCAGACGTATGACTCCGCCCTGGCCACGATGATTACGAGGCTCCCGTCTTACATTATCCCGCTGGTCAACGAGGCGTTTGGCGAGAAGTATACGGCAGGGGCCGCGGTGGAGATCAAGAACAGCAAGCACGTCGTTGTCCGGGCGGATGGACGGCTGGGAAGGCGGGAAACGGACGCCTATGTGAAGCTGTCTGAGAAGATCGGGCAATTGGTCGAGAAGTATTACCCCATTGAGTGCGAGACATGGTATGACAAGAGTGTCATTATCCGAATCGCGGAGTATTCATCCGTTATCGCGGTCGATAACGCTGTTGTCACGCCGGGCTGCTTGAGGCTGTCGTACCCGAAGTCCGTGGCCATCTTCCTCAGGCCGAGCAACGCCGTCCCAAGGAAGATGACGATCACGCACTGCTCGCCGGACGGGCGGGAGTTGTCCTACGAGGTGCCGACTATCCAGATCCAGGATTCTACGCTGGATGAGCTTTTTGAAAAGAAGCTGCTCCTGCTGCTTCCGTTCTACCGGTTCCGTTACTCCAACGAGTTTGACGAGATGGATGGGGACGAGGGCAAGCGGAGGAAAATCGGCGACGTGCTCCACGCGATAGAGGAGAGGCTGGACGACCTGATGCATGCGGGCGAGATAACGGCGTATCAGAAACTGATCACGGAGGAATTGTTGCTCCGGGTTTCAGACAGGCTGACTATGAGACACAAGAAGATCAGGGAAGGGGTGGATGAAATCATGAGCGGATACATCATAAGGACAATGGCGGACGAAATAAAGGAAGAGGGAATCCAAGAGGGAATTCAGAAGGGTCTTCGTGAAGGAATCCAAAAGGGTCTTTGGGAGGGAATTCAGGAGGCTGCTGATTTGATGAACTATCTTTGGAGCAACGGGCGCGGCGAAGATGCGAAAAGGGCCTCGACGGATCAGGGGTTCATGAAAAGGCTGCTTGCAGAATTCAAAGAACACCAAGAGCGCACCGGCGTGATTGCAAATTGACTCTGGAGAATGGATGAGCAAAGATTTGCCTTCAAAGCGGGGCATTGCATTATGATACGGATATCCCCCAACCGTGATTGTGGCGGGGGATGTCCATTCAGGAAGACTTATTTCATTCCAAAAGAACGGAGCTCTCGATGAAAAGCACTCCTTCTTGAGTATTTTGTTTTGTAATATTCCATGATTTTCGCTTTGGCGGTAACTTCCCCCCGGGATTCCCTGATTTCTCCTATAGCGGCAATATAGGAGGCACATTCGCCGTAGTAATTCCGGCGGTTTGCCTGCATAATCCCTTCCGTCCTCATCTCCATTTTTTCCTCAATCTGACGAATATAGTTTTCGTAATCTGCATCCGATATAATAAGATGTGACTTCCATTGTTCAAACAAATGTATGAAAAATTCGGTATTGTCTCCTTCCGCAGAAATAGTTGTGCCGGAAGTATATTGTGCTATAGAGAAACCGCAGCTTTGGATGATCCTATGAAACATAGCGGAAATCCCGCTTGGAAGGTGTTCTCCTTGATACAGAGCGGCCAGAAACAGTGCCATACCTTCCTTCATAAAAGAGTAACTCCAGCCCAGAGCTTCTGATTTGTTCATCCCGAAACGGAATGCGGCGTCGAGTCTCCCGTCAAAAAATAATAATCTATAATAGGACGTATCTTCCAAAGAGTTAAAACGGCTGCTGCAAGGGGATTCTTTTGGTATATTCGCCGCCTTGTAAGCTTTTTCATAGATTGATTTCAATTCCTCGCTTTTTGACTCCCAGTTTTTTGCCAACATGCGGAATCGTAGAAAATTTGTCGCCGTGGAATCTGAGTGGAACGCTTCGAGCCAACAGCTCTCTGCCAGTGGCAGGTCATTTACTTTGCAGGCGTACTTGGCCGTATAAAGCGCGATCTCGCTCCGGATTGTGAAGGAATCGGGTATTTTTTCCATTGCTGCTTTACCTATTTCTATCATACGATAATCGTCTGCACCGAATTCGTTGTTTTGCAGTATTTGTTTGTATAATTCCGGGTGGTCGGCCACAAACCGTTCCGCAAATTCAATCTGCTGCTTTTGGTCCGAAAGCAGGCTGATTGCTTCGGCGAGTAGCTTGTTGATCCAGAGGCCTTTTTGTGCTCCCAGGCAATCGATCCAGGATGGCAAAAATATATCGAAATCTGGGAGGTCCCCGAATCCTGACTGCATTAGTTCTTCTAATGACACATCATAAAATCGATAATTCCCAATCATGGCGGATATCTCTTTTGCCTGATCCTCCGGATTGTTTCCCATATAGGCGAGGAACAACGATTCCAACACAACGTCGTTTAGTTTTCCAGGCAGCAGATCATACTCGAATAGATTATTGACATCAAAGGGATCCCCGACACAATCGTCATAATCCCCTGTGATATTGATGCAGAGCTGAGACAATTTATTTGCGAGATCATATCCTTTAGAATAATTTTCTGTGTCAACACATTCATGAACTAGGTCGATAGCGTGCTTTATATCTTGCAGCAATCCTTCAGGATCGAGAAATACAAACTCGTCCTCTTCGTTCCCGTACCAGTCGTCCCACATTTCATTGTATTCGCTTGACAACGAGCGTTTCCCTTTGTCGATGGCATCAAGTTTTTGGATTATGGACGTTATTTTTGAATCCAAATCCGCATCTTCTTTTTCCAGTGGATTTGCCAACGAAGATACGCTTGTTGAAGTGGCTATGCGTTCGAGCTTTTGAAGGAAGTCTTCTCGTTTTGCTGGCGGCAAAACTCTCGCGTTTTCATGGACCAATGAGGTGAGTTGCTCTCTGGATAAATCACGCACTATTGCATCCGTTTTGTTCAGAAATGTAACCAGATTCATTGTTTCAAATGATCCTTTCTCTTGGCATTCTCTATATGTTGTCCGTTGAAAAATTGTCTTTTGGTGGCGTCACCTTGCTTTTTCGCTTATTATACTTGCTGGAAAGATTGTTTTCAACGACAATTTATATCTATACTCGCGAACGATCGCTAACACGTTATATGCAGTTACACTAAAATGCTTGCCTTTGGCAACAATTAAGTGTAACTAGTATAAAATTCTTGTTGCGGAATACGTGTTTAGGTGTTATACTGATCAGAAAAAGGAGGCGGCTCAAGCCTCGATTTTCAAAAAGCAGAATCGGTCTGACTATCTTTTTTCATTTCTGAAAGATGTATTTTTTGTAACTGTTCAGGCGACTGAACAGTTACCCAATTTCCTGCTTTATTGTTTCCATTTATATTATTCATAGAGCGGGAGATGCGGCGGAGGAATGCGTCCCTCCCGCGGAGGGAGGGCATATGACGAGACTGACGGAAAAGATGTACGCTTATCCGGCCGTGAAAACCGACGACTGGAAGAGGCTGACGGGGCCGGTGCCGGTCCGGCTGACCAACGACTACCTGTTCCGGGCGCTGATGCAGAGCGACGAGGGGGTCCTGAAGGCGGTGGTGGCGGCGGTTCTGGGCCGGAAGCCGGGGGAGATTTCCTCCGTGGAGATCCGGAACCCGGTGCTGCTGGGGGACGCTCTGGGGAGGAAGGGATTCGTCCTGGACCTGCAGGTGCTGGTGGATGGCCGGGAGGTCGTCAACATGGAGATGCAGGTCTGCAAATACGAGGGGTGGAACGACAGGTTCCTCGGCTACCTTTGCCGGTCGTTCGACCACCTGAACCGCGGCCAGTCCTACCGGGAGACGAGGCCGGTGCTGCAGGTGGCGTTCCTGGACTTCGTCCCGTTCGAGGGCGAGCCGGAGTTTTTCGCGACCTACAAGATGAGGAACGTGAAGACGGGGAGGGTGTACACGGA
>JAFUXY010000010.1 GCA_017477005.1 Lachnospiraceae bacterium
AACTGCATACCTTCTACCAGATCCAACTCGGTCTGCATGGTCTTCGACTCTTCAATCGTGATCACGCCATCGTTGGAAACCTTTTCCATCGCATCGGCCACCATCTCGCCAACTTCCTCATCGCCAGCTGAAATAGCCGCTCCCTTTGCGATCTGATCCTTGCCGGATACATCCTGCGACATCGAAACAATCGACTCTACCGCTACATCCGTCGCCTTCTTCATACCACGGCGCAAAATGATCGGATTCGCGCCAGCCGCCAGGTTCTTGATCCCCTCTTTCACCATCGCCTGCGCCAGTACGGTCGCCGTTGTCGTACCATCTCCGGCCACATCGTTGGTCTTGGTCGCTACTTCCTTGACGAGCTGCGCGCCCATATTCTCGAATGCATCGTCCAGCTCGATCTCCTTTGCGATCGTCACACCGTCGTTCGTGATCAACGGGCTGCCATAGGACTTGTCCAATACGACATTGCGTCCCTTCGGTCCAAGCGTCACACGCACGGTATTGGCGAGCTTGTCTACGCCGTTTTCAAGAGCAGCCCTAGCGTCCGCTCCAAATTTAATATCCTTTGCCATAGTCCATTCTCCTCTCTAACCCTTTTCCTCTGATTTGGAAAAAACTTTTAGTCCTCTACAATGGCCAAAATGTCATCCTGACGAACGATAATGTACTCTTCACCGTCGAGCTTGACATCGGTGCCTGAATACTTCGAATAGATCACCTTCTGTCCTTTTTTGACCTGCATCTTGATTTCTTTTCCATCTACTACGCCGCCTGGTCCAACTTCGATCACTAAGGCTTCCTGCGGCTTCTCCTGTGCGCTGGATGCAAGGATAATCCCTGATTTGGTTGTTTCCTCTGCCTCAAGCTGCTGCAATACCACTCTGTCTGATAACGGGGTAAGCTTCATTCTATTTTCCTCCTTTTTTCTAGGTTTTATTAGCACTCATTTTCGAAGAGTGCTAATCACTGATGCATATAATAGTTTTTTGGCGGTTTTCTTGCAACTGTAATTAAACCCGAAAAAATAGCAAATTTCGGTGAATATCTCGCATTTTCATCAATTTTCTCACTTTTTCTCAATTTTACGCAGTTTCTTCATTCTCTTCTGAGAATGCCGGTTCCGGCATGACAAGCGGACTCTCTGCGTCCTCCACGCCTTCATTTCCGGCCATCATCGAAGCCCCCTCCTGCGTTTCGCCTTCAAAATTCACCGCTCTGGCTTCATTTGTCCCCTCTTCCAAGGGCTGTTTTTCCTCAATTCCAGGAATGGGCGACCAATCCGTTGGATCTTCCTCCAAAATCCGCTGTCTGTCCCGCCTCTCCTCTTTGGTCAGATTGCGGGTACGGATCCACGCCAAAAGCAGCGACAATAGCCCCAATACGCCGGAAACCGCGATTAAAATGGAAAACAACTGTCCGTGGATATGAAAGATCCGCCGCGGTTCGATGATCACGAGCATGCCGAAGGCGTAGACGGACACGGCCAGCAAAAACGCCAGAGGAAACAATCGCCCATCCATGAAGCGGATCTGCAGCGCGTATTGAATCATAATAACCGCATC
>JAFUXY010000113.1 GCA_017477005.1 Lachnospiraceae bacterium
GCGTTTTGACATATCAGATATTGGCAAAGGATGGAAGAGCAAAGCGGGCGCGTTTTACTACGGTGCATGGCGTGGTAGAAACGCCCGTTTTTATGAATGTGGGAACGGCGGCCGCGATCAAGGGGGCTGTTTCCACGGAGGATTTGTACCAGATCGGGACGCAGATAGAATTATCCAATACCTATCATCTGCATCTGCGTCCGGGAGATGAGGTCGTGTACGAGCTGGGCGGTCTGCATCGGTTCATGAATTGGGACAGACCGATTTTGACGGATTCCGGTGGTTTTCAGGTGTTTTCACTGGCCGATCTGCGGCAGATCAAGGAGGAAGGCGTGACCTTTGCCTCCCATATTGATGGGCATCGGATCTTCATGGGGCCGGAGTAGAGAATGAAGATTCAGTCGCATCTGGCATCGACGGTGGCGATGGCCTTTGATGAATGTCCGAGCGCGAGAGCCGAGCGGAGCTACGTGGAGTAGTCGGTCGCCCGCACGACCCGGTGGCTGCATCGCTGCAAGGCGGAGCTTGCGCGGCTGAATGAGAAAGAGGAAACGATCAACAAGGAACAGTTGTTGTTCGGCATCAACCAGGGCGCGGTGTTTGCGGATATTCGCATCCGGCACGCCAAGGAGATTTCGGAGCTGTCTTTGGATGGATACGCCATTGGCGGATTGGCGGTCGGAGAGACCCATGAAGAGATGTATGCGATTTTGGACGAGACCGTGCCGTATTTGCCGGAGGAAAAGCCCACCTATCTGATGGGAGTGGGCACGCCGGTCAATATTATTGAGGCGGTAGATCGGGGCGTGGATCTCTTTGACTGTGTCTATCCGAGCCGCAATGGGCGGCATGGCCATGCTTATACCGCCTATGGCCGGATGAATCTTTTGAACAAGCGTTATGAGAAGGATTCAAGACCCTTGGAGGAAGGCTGTGGCTGTCCGGCTTGCAGACGGTATTCGAGAGCCTACATCCACCATCTGTTCAAGGCGAAGGAAATGCTTGGGATGCGTCTTTTGGTGCTGCACAACCTTTATTTCTACAACCATTTGATGCAAGAAATCCGGGATGCGATCGAGGCGGGGCAGTTTTCTACCTGGAAACGCAACAAGATACTTGCGTTATCCGGAAACCTTGTGTATAGTAAACGAGATGAATAATGGTCCAATCAAGAGACCATGGAAACGAATGAATTCGTTTCCAAATTGAATAGCAGGTAGCAAATAAAAAGGAGGACATGGGAATGATTTTGGCAAGTTCGGCGGCTGGCGGGATGCTGAGCATGGTATCCTGGTGGGTTATTATTTTCGGAATATTCTATTTTATGATGATCCGACCGCAGCAAAAGGAGCAGAATCAAAAGAACGCGATGCTGGCGGAGCTGGCGCTAGGGGATACGGTTTTGACAAGCAGCGGTTTCTATGGTGTGATCATCGATATCGAGGACGATACGGTGATCGTGGAATTTGGAAGCAATCGCAATTGTCGGATCCCGATGCAGAAGTCCGCGATCGCGGCGGTGGAAAAGCCGGAGGATGCGACCAAGGAGCCGGAAGAGGACAAGAAGAAAAAATAAAGAAAATGGTGAGGATACCCCGTGGTCTTTGGCGGGGTATTTTGCATGGTGTTTTGGGGAGGGGAAGCGATGTCAGAAAATGAAAAACGTTTGGCGGGCGAGCTTTATGATCCAATGGATCCGGAAATTATGGCTGAGCAGAAAGGTGGACTGCGGGCGATGGAGGCCTTCAATGCAACGACCTGCGATGAGGGCGAAAAGCGGCAGGAGCTTTTGAAGAAAATGTTGGGAGCCGTCGGAGAGGGTTGCTATATAGAGCCTCCGTTTCACGCCAATTGGGGCGGCAAGAATTTGTTTTTTGGGAATCAGGTGTACGCCAACTTCCATCTTTCCGCGGTGGATGACCTGCCGATTTATGTAGGTGATGGAGTGCTGTTTGGACCGAATGTGTCGCTGATTACCGTCAATCATCCGAAGGATGTCGACCAGCGCCGATTGGGGCTGCAGTACGGTCGTCCTATCTGGATCGAGGAAGATGCCTGGATTGGCGCCGGGGCAATCCTTTTGCCCGGAGTCCGGATTGGGCAGGGCGCAATCATCGGGGCGGGAAGCGTGGTGACAAAGGACATCCCCCCGGGGGTGGTCGCTGTAGGGAATCCCTGCCGCGTGATTGGAAAAAGCGAATAGAGAAGAAAGCCGCCGAAAGAGCAGCTGATTTTAGGCAATATCAGTTGTTCTCTCGGCGGCTTTTTTTCGTTTACCACAAGGATTGTATTATTATTTCACAGCACCAGTAATACCTTCTGCGAACTGCTTCTGCAAAACAAAGAATACGACCATTGTAGGAATCGAGCAGAACAGTACGCCCATCATCAAAAGACCATAATCAATTGTATATCCGCCGGCAAGATTCGCGATCAGCATCGGCATCGTTTGTGCACGGTTGTCTGTCATGACAACCTTCGGCCACAGATAGGAATTCCAGGCATTCATAAAGGAGATAACCGCCGCCGCCGCATAGGTCGATTTCATGACCGGCATATACATGCGGAAGAATATGGCCAACTCGGACAGACCGTCCATCCTGGCCGCTTCCAGGATATCAGGAGGGAAATTTCTGGAATTCTGTCGAAACATCATGATCATAAATGGCGTCGAAATTGCCGGGAGAATAAAGCCGGCCACAGAGTTCAGCATTCCCATGCGAGAAATCATCTTGAACAACGGAATCATAGTCGCAACCTGGGGTACCATCATCGCAAGGAGGAGGATGGAGAAAAGCCGGTCTTTCCCCTTGTCATGATACAATTCAAATCCATATCCCGCAATGGAGCAAATCAACAGGCAAAGTACTGTCTGAACAATGGCATACAGAAAGGAATTTCCCATTGACTTTCCCAAATCCTGGCTTTGAATCAGCTTCTGGAAGTTTTCCATGGCATGAGAGCCAAACCATATTTTCCCTCTTGCTACGTCCACAGTATCGTTTGTCGCTGCTGTAATCATCCAATACAGCGGGAAAACCGAGAAAAAGCAGGCAATAATCAAAAATATATAACTGGGAATCAGGCGTCTCTGCACCATAGATATATTTTTCTTTTCAGTCACGAGTATCACCTACCTTTATATTGATGAACGCAAGGACAGCCACCATGATGAAGACGAGGAAAGCCATCGCTGATGCGTATCCGAAGTTTGCAACTCCAGTTCCGAAAGAATTGTTGTAAATGTAATGCGACATTGTAATTGTGGAATTCGCCGGTCCGCCATTTGTGAGATTGACAGACTCGTCGAACAGCTGCAGGGTTCCGTTGATCGACATGATAAAGGTCATGACGATGGTTGGACGAAGCAACGGAACTGTGATGCTCCAAAATGTTGTCCACGAAGAGGCACCGTCAATCTTTGCGGCTTCGTATACCGCGTAATCGATATTTTGAAGTCCAGCCAGGTAGAAGACCATATTGTACCCTGTCCAGCGCCAGATCAGAGCGAGGATGATGACGATTTTCGCACTAGCCGGATGTCCAAGGAAGTTGTAGGGTTCCGACAGAATATGCAAATTCACCAAAAAGCTATTGATCAGTCCGTTCGTTGAGAACAGAGACTTAAAAATCAATGCGTATGAAACAAGTGACGTGGCACAAGGCAGGAAGATCATAGTTCGAAACCATCCCTTTGCCATCAGATGCCGGTTGTTTAGAATCTGTGCTAAAAGAATGGCCAGCACCAGCATGATCGGTACCTGAATGATCAGATAAAGGAACGTGTTTCCTATGGATGTCACGAAGACCTTGTCCTGAAACATCCGCGTATAGTTGAATGAGAATGGATTGGCCCATTTCATAGCTGCGCTTGAACCCGTTCGGAAAGAAGTGATAAACGCTTCCACCATCGGGTAAAAGCTCATAATGAAAATCATCACGGTTGCAGGGGTAACAAAGGCCCATCCGGCTCTCCCCTGCTTCGCTTCAATATTTCCTTTCTGCAAAGCATTTCCCCCTTTCAAAGCTTTGGCATTCGAAAATTCCTCAATTTCCCCCCATCTCAAACACAGTCTGATCCTGGGCATCTTTCAATGCGTCTCCAACGGCCATGCCGTTTACCATATTGACGATGGCTGTGTCGGTGTTGTTTCGCAGGCTGTAGTGGAAATCGCTCTGCTCAATGGGTTTGACCTTCGAGCTCATCTCCACAATGTCCGAATAGATTGGCTGTCCGTTGAAATAATCCACTCCTTCCTGATACACATCAGATTGTCCTGCGGAAATGCAGCAGGTGATCACACCACCGTTTTTCAATGCGTTGTCGTAGGTCTCGGTGCTGCCGCCAAAGGTTTTGGCAAGAAAATCCTTCGCCAATTCCGGATTCTTGCAATTGGAGGTAATGTAGAAAGAAGAACCACCGTTGCTGGCGTATCCTTCGTCGCCGGAAAGAGTCGGCATAGAGGTAATCGCCCACTTTCCGCTATTGTCCGCAACTTGCTCGATCGTCGGGATAATCCAGTTTCCGTTCATGACACCGCACACCATATCTCCTACAATAGATTCATTGGTATAGCCGGTCCAGTCATTTGGCATATACAGCACGTTTTCATTGATCATCTGGGCAATTGTCTCATAGATTTTGACAACAGTTTCGTTGTCTGTCAGATTTGGTTGTCCATCCTCGAACTGGGAAACACCCTCTGCCTGCAGCATAATATAGGGCATATCATTTCCGTCTGCCGGCATAGAAACCAGATATTTTCCGCTCTTTTCATAGACGTCTTTGCCGATTTCAATAAAACGATCCCAAGTAATCCCGGTCATATCGTCGAGAGAATACCCGCAATCTTCCAGGATATCCGTGCGATAAGCCGCTACTACGGTGCCGTTGTCCAAAGGCACGCCAAAATGTTTTCCATCGATCATAGAGTAGGATAGCTTTTCCTCACCAAAATCACTCCAGTCGATGTCTGCGTCATCTACGTCCAGCCATGCATCGGGATAATCCACGTTGAATTTGTGGAAATAATGATCCTGAAACAGAACGATGTCCGGCAGCTGTGAATAATCGCCGGAAGAACCTGCGAGAGTAATCGCATTTTCCACGTCCGAGGATGCAGATTGCTCCACGATGTTCAGTTCGAAATTGGAATCCACATTGTTCTTGTAATCCTCGCCTGCCGCTTCGAGAGCGGGGATATTGAAGCTGGCGTCCCAGGCATAGACAGACAGGGAGTTGTCTCCTCCTTCCGCGGAGGAATCATCGGAAGATGCTTCTTCCGCAGAATCGCCGGACGAAGTCGAACCGGTGTCGCTTCCCCCCCCTGAGCTTCCGCCGCAGCCTGCCAGAAGGCTACCGGTCATTGCCGCAATCATCAACATGGATAACACCTTTTTTTTCATTTTCTTTTCTCCTTTCTTTGCAGAAACATTTTCACTATCTATACGTTTCACTTCGGAAACGAATAAACCATATCAAAAAGAGTTTGATCCGGTGCAGGCGTCTGCCTGACCGCTTATTTGATTATACCTATTTCGTCTGTTCATTTGTGTGCAAAATAAACGGCATACTATGCAATTTCGACAGAGATTTCACCGCTTTTATTCGATATTTTATACAAATTTTCTTTTCATGTCAAATATGTTTGCACTCTTTTTCAAGCAGATACCTTGATTTCAAACTCGTTTTCGCATACAATGAGATTTGGAGAAATGGATTGTGTAGAGCATAGGAAGGAATGGTATGGAAAAAGCACCTCGGGATGGCGTGATCGAATTTCGCTATTACGATATGCCGCTCATCAACCCGGTCATCGTATTTCACGGACCAAACTGGCGAAGAATATACGGCCTGGATGCTCCCCGCCTTCATTTTCACAATATCTTGGAGATCGGTATCTGCCGCGAGGGAGAGGGGAGGATGGTATATGAAGATGGCGAGTATTTCTACCGGGAGCGGACTATTTCTGTTGTACCCCGGCAGCTCCCTCACAATACGATGAACGAAGAGGGAGTGTATTCTACATGGGACTATTTGTTCATCGATGAGGGTGCTTTCCTGAGCAGGTTTGGCTATGAAAAAGCCTTCGTAGAGGACGCTATTCAGAAAATCAACAGTCGATATCTGCTGACGGACTGTGAAGAGTCGCCGGGTATTGCGTCCATTCTAGACAGCATTGTCTATGAATATGAACACAACCAGTCGTATCAAGAGGAGACGATACCCCACTTGATCGTGTCGCTGCTATTGATTTTGGCGAGAAAAAATTCCGATGCCCAAAATATAAAGCAGGGCAGCAGGCCAAAGGGGGAATGGATCCGGAATTGTCTCCGGTTTATGGAGAATCATTACGCAGAAGATATCAGCATCCGCGAGATCGCCTCGTGTATTCACATGGGAGAGACGAGGTTTCGAGAACTTTTCATCAAGAGCATGCGCATGACGCCGCTGGACTATCTCAATTCGATCCGTATCCGAAACGCCTGTGTCATGCTGCAGGAAAGCGACCTCTCTATCGAAATGATCGCGTTCAAATGCGGTTTTTCTACCTTATCCACCTTCAATCGCAATTTTCGTCGATATATGGGCGCTTCTCCCTCGAAATGGAGGAAAGATTTCCGAAAGGAGCCTGCGTCCGGGACAGGTATGAGCATAGAAACACTGAAAGGGTGGTATTGAACATATGATTGACGATGTTTTAGAACAAAAAAATGAGGCGGATCGCCTGTTTTCCTTCCGATTAGACGCATTGGCTATATCCAACTTTCTTTTACTCTACCGTACTATCCGCTACTCCGAGGTCGTGTATGCCGTTTTCCTGCTTTTTCAGTTTGCGTCGCTGGTATTGAATTTTATTGCCAGCTTCCATCATATCCACTGGGAATACAGCGCCTTGATTCCGGTGTTTTGCGTATTCCACGAGATTACAAGACGCATGAGAAAAGCGGCAAATCTTTCCTTTTTTCGGGTCAGGGTGTTGTCCTTCTTGTATTACGCATGTTTTTTCTCTGCCGTGAGCATTATGAATCTGTTTTCCGTTTCAGAAAAACCGTTCGTAGAGATTTTTCCTCTGTTGCTCGTAGCTTTTGCCGGTTTATATATGGATCGTCTGTATGTGGTTTTGCTTTTTGAGGCTGTCTATGTCGGCTTGTATGAAATGATCGCCTTCCTTTGCGGTCAGTTGACGCAGGGGCGCATCAATTTCGGGATAGCTTCCTTGTTTGTTTCGGTTCTTCTCTACTGGTCTGTGCTCGGGATATACACCGAGGAACGCAGGGACAATCGACTTCTGGAAGAAAAAAGTTCTACGGACGGGCTGACCGGACTGCTCAACAAAACCTCTTTTGAAGAGGAAGCCAGATACTTTATCGACCATAGAAAAGATGGGGTAGCCTGCGCTCTGATCGTTTTGGATTTTGACAATTTCAAATCCGTCAACGATGATTTTGGTCACCAGATCGGAGATATGGCGCTGAAGAAATTCGGAGAAATACTCCGAACAAATTTCCGGGCTATCGATATCCTGGGCAGGGTAGGGGGCGATGAATTCATGGTTTTGACCAAATCACCCTCGGATGAGGAGTTTCTGATCAAGCGGTGCAATCGCGTATTGATGGAGCTGGGGACTGCCAGATTTGGCGAGGCCAAGGGCTTTTCTTGCAGTATTGGCATTGCCAGGGACCCGGAAGGATTTTCATTTGATAGGCTGTATCATCTTGCGGACGACGCGCTGTATGAAGCGAAGGCAAGGGGAAAGGCGCAATATGTTTTGTGGAATACAAAGAAAATTGTGCCGCAGGACAAACGAGCCATCTATATCGCTTCGCCGAATAGGGGAAAAATAGAAGCTATCCGGCAGATTTGCGGAAAGGACTACATATATCTCATTGGAGAAAATGCTACATGTGCCTTCAATGAGATCAGTTTATATGGCGAGGGGCGTCTGGAGTCCGTCTATTTTGACTATCAACAGCCGGACATGCCGGAGGAGCAGATCCGTGCTTATATGGAATCCCGTCCATTGTATCAGGCGATTCCATTGCATGACCTCTCGTTGGAGCTTCGGGAATATGACGCTCCATGATGTCTTGCAGGATTCGTCTATGTGCGCCGGACGGATCAGAAGCAGTGTTTGTCCAGCATAAAAAAACTCCCGGACCGTTCCACAAGGGCCGTCCGGGAGTTTTTTCATCGAAATTTCTTCAGATGCTCAAATTCCATGGAAAGAAAATGACAATTCCAACTTTGCGCTTCCATCGATCAGGTATTCCGGATGTGTTTCGGCACCCCAGGTGTCATCTCCGCCTACGCCCATCTGCGCAAGTGATACGCGGACAAAGGTGTCCAGTATCGGCGGCAGTTCGTTTGGATGATTGGCGTTGTCAAGCATGTGCGGAGAGTATGGCAGAGCGGAAAAATTCAAGTTCTCTCCTATGAATCGGAATCCTCTTCCAACAGAATCTGTCACCTCGGCATAGCGGACTCCGGTCTTGTTTCCACATTCCTGGGGTCGAAGATAGCTTGCCATATTGTCAGAAACCATATTTTCATACAATCCAAGCTTCGCATGGCATCGGTCTGCATAGGTCTCTGCGGGACCAAGTCCATACCATTTCAAATGATCATAGTCCGCATCCATCACAAACATCACGCCGAATTCCGGCAGCATGCCGACCTCGTCCGGCCGATCCATGGTCAGCATCACGTCAACAACTCCGTCGGAATGCACGGTATAGCGCAGCGTGCAATCCTTTGCAGGCGTTGTCGGCAGGTGGTAGGTATAGGTGATCGTGGCGGTATCTTCTGTTTCTTCGAGCTGATAGGATGTTTTGTTCCTTCCCTGTTCATACTTCTTAGTTGCGTACATACTGGCCGTCTTCAACTTTCCCGCCTTGAAGGGAACCAGGGAAGCAAGATCATTTTCGGTCATAGACCTCCAGAAGTTTGGCATAGGCTGCTGCTTGATCAGTTCGCGTCCGCCGTAGCGATAGGAAATCAACCCGCCCGTCAGCTTGGAGAATAGGACCTCGAAATCATCGCCGCGTACACCAATATTCCACCAACCATGAATCACCTTCATGTTCTTTTTCGGATGCGTCAATTTCGGATATTGCCCTAAGACCGTTTGGCCATACGCCACCTCGTGTCCTGCTTTCGCCCACAGGGTATCCTCTTTCAGACAAAATGATGTTGTCAAAACAAACTCTCCGGCTTTGTCGGGGATATCTAACGGGAACGGCACAACCACTTCAGACAGGGGTTCCACAGCAATCGACTGTGTCAGCTTTGAAAGGAGTTTTCCATTGTGTTCCAGCGTCCAGACGCATTCGAGATTGTCTCCTGTCGAAATAAAGAGGTTTTGATTTTGTATGCGGCAGGACTGTCCCTCAAACTCTATAGAAATATTTTGATAGCAATATTTCACCTCCTGCATTTTCGGCGATGGTTCCCTAGTATCTCCATACACGATCCCATCCCCGGAGAAGCTTCCATCATGGGGTCTGTCTTCGAAGTCTCCGCCATATCCTTGATAGGAAACGCCATACCGGTCTCTCTTGGTGATAGACTGGTCAATATAATCCCAGATGAACCCGCCTTGGTACAATTCTTCTTCTTCCGTCAATTTGGTATATTTGTGCAGCGCACCGCAGGAATTCCCCATGGCGTGCGCATACTCGCAGGAAATGTACGGCTTGTTTCGGTTTTCTTCTTTGGCGAAGAATTCTTTGAAATCCGCAACCGGCAGATACATGGAGGTGTTCATATCACTTGTATCGGGATAGCGGGGGTCGCGTTCCCAATTGGAGCCTTCATAATGAACCAGTCTGGTAGGATCCCATTTCCGAAAGGCATTTGACATGTCAAAGATGTTCTTTCCGCCAAACGATTCATTTCCGCAGGACCAGATTAGGATAGCGGGATGGTTTTTGTCCCGTTCGTACATGGATTTGGCCCGGTCGAGGATCAAGTCTTTGTATTCCTCGCGGTTGCCCGGTAGGGCGAAATCAATTGAGAACAGACCGGCGCCGATAGCGTCCCAGATGCCATGGGATTCCATATTTGTCTCATCGATCATATACAGTCCGTATTCATCGCACAATCGGTAGAGCAGTGTACGGTTGGGGTAATGACTCGTTCGTATGGCGTTGATGTTGTTTTGTTTCATGGTAATAATATCCTTGAGGATATCCTCGTCCCGGATGCAGCGGCCGGAGTCAGCGGAAAACTCATGGCGGTTGACTCCCTTGAATACGATTCGTTTTCCGTTCAGACACATCACATGATTGATGAGTTCAAAGCGCCGGAAGCCTACTTTTTCAGGGATGATCTCTGAGACGTTTCCGTCCTTTGAACGGACTACGATACTCAGATCATACAGATTCGGTATTTCGGCGCTCCATTTTTGGGGGTTTTCAACGGACAACTCCACAGAAACGGGAAAAAGCATGTTTGGTTCTTCGATGCTTGCTGTTGGCCATTGCTTGCCAGCGTTTTCGCCCGGCAGCACCGCCTCTCCCCTTGCGAGTTCGTTTCCCAATTTGTCCTTCAAGGAAATCTCCGCCGTACCTTCACCCACGGCCTTCATATCTACCCGCAAAACGGCGTTTTTGTAATCGTCGTTCAGCAGAGTCTGGATCTTCAAATCCCAGAGATGGGTTTGCGGGATCGTAAACAAATAGACGTCCCGGAAAATACCGGAAAACCGGAAAAAGTCCTGATCCTCACACCAGCATCCGGAGGAGAAACGGAATACTCTCACTGCCAGCTTGTTTTCTCCGGTTCTGTCGATATAAGGTGTCAGATCGAATTCAGAAGGCGTGAAAGCGTCCTCGCTATAACCCACATAATGTCCGTTCAGCCACAGCGCAAGCGAACTCTCAGCGCCTTGGAACGAGATGTATACCGGACCATCTTGCATGTTTTCCGGTAGCGTGAAATATTTGACATAGCTTGAAACAGGATTGAAGAATTCGGGAATTTCTCCGGGCATGATTTCTTCATGACCGTCCCACGGAAATTCCACATTGGCATACTGCGGATGTCCGTAGCCCTGCATCTCTACATGTCCAGGTACCGTTATTTCATCCCAGGATCTTGAATCAAAGGCCGGATCCCAAAATCCCTCTACAGCGGAATCCATATTTCTAGCGTACGAAAACTTCCATTGGCCGTTCAGCAAATACTTGAAGTCCGATCGGTCGCCGTACCTGAAATCTTCGGTCGCGTAGTATTCGTGATCCGAATGCGCTTCCAACCTGTTCTCAAAAAAAGTCTTTGTATCCCTGACGATATCTGTACTGAATTTTCCCAAAACGCCCTCCCTTTCTTGATTTTTGGCAGTTCCTTATACCCGCGAAACAAAGAATCCAGATGAATCCAAACCTTTGCTCCACAGATAATATTATACCCGTCTTTGGGGAATTTTGTACGCAAAATAAACGAAAAACTGTGCAATTTCAACTTTGGGCCTGTGCTTGCAGTGAGAGAAACATGGTGGTATAATTTTCTGCGAATGAAAACGAAATGATTGAAAAGCAAGGACTTGATTATGGAAACAAATATGACTACGGGGCGGCCGATGGGGCTGATTTTTCGCTTCACGGTGCCGCTGTTTTTGGGAAACGCATTTCAGCAAATTTATAATATGGCAGACTCTATGATTGTCGGCAAGTTTGTCAGCGCCAACGCACTGGCTGCGGTGGGTTCTACCGGGACGATCATGTTTTTGGTATTAGGCATCGCGATCGGACTGACGACGGGTTTTTCGGTGATGACGAGCCAGTATTATGGAGCAGGAAATTCGCAGGGTGTCCATTATTCGGTCACAAACGGCATTTTGATGTCGATTGTTTTTACACTTTTTTTGACGGCGGTGTCGCTTTTTTCGATGCCAGGGCTGCTACGATTGATGAACACACCGGAGGATATTTTTGACGATGCGCTGCGTTATATTTCGATCATCTGCGCGGGAACGGTGGCGATCATGTTCTACAACCTGTTTGCTGCCTATTTGCGCGCCATCGGAAACAGCAAAACGCCCTTGTTCTTCCTCGTGTTTTCCGCCATATTGAATATCCTGCTGGATCTTTTGTTTATTGTGAGCTTCCACATGGGCGTGGCGGGCGCGGCGCTTGCGACCGTTGCTGCGCAGGGGCTGTCTGCCGTCCTATGTGCGATTTATATTTATCGGCATGTCGACGCGCTGCGGCCTGACAAAACAGACTGGCATTTCGTGGGAACCTGCGCCGCAAAACAGCTATCCATCGGCATTCCTATGGCTTTGGAAACGGGGATTACTGCGAGTGGTACGCTGATCATGCAGGCCGCCTTGAATATCTACGGGACGTTGTCTATTGCGGGCAGTACTGCCGCCTACAAGGTTATCAACTTTTTGTCGCAGGGCTTGTATTCCCTCGGGCAGACGATGGCCAGTTATGCGGGGCAGAATTTCGGTTCCGGAAAGATCGAACGGATTTGGTCTGGTACCAAGGCGGCTATGGTATTGGTGATTATCTACTCGCTTTCGGCCGCAGGACTGGGCGTGGTCTTTCTGCCGCATCTGATCTCGTTGTTTTTCTCCGGCGACGTGTCTCTGGCGGAGGTACTGCCCTGGGCCAAAATCGCCCACCACGAATGCGCTCTGTTTTACCCGTTTCTTGGCGCCATCTTTGTCTATCGCAATACCCTGCAGGGCTGCGGCTTTAGCGTGCAGGCGATGGCGATGGGTGTTTTTGAATTGGGCGCCCGCATCTGCATGGCGCTGCTTTCGATGCATATTCACAGCTATCCGCTGGCGATTGGTGCCGATCCATCCGCTTGGTTGGCCGCCGGAACCTTGGGGTATATTTTGTATCGGTATCTACTCGGAAACAAGCATAAGTCCGTGGTACAGGGTGACGGAGAGGGCTGAAATGGAGATTTTATGGTAAACAGGGGCGCAAAAGTTGGAGATTTTGTGATATTCGGCGTTGAAAAAGTTGGAGATTTCGTGATGAAAGGCGGTGCAAGAACTGGAGATTTTGTGATACAGAAGGATGAAAAGGCGGAGATTTTGTGGTAAACAGGGGCACAAAAGTTGGAGATTTTGTGATATTCGGCATTGAAAAAGTTGGAGATTTTGTGATATCATGGCAGAGAAATGATGGAGATTTTGTGATGAGGTATCGAAAATGCCGAAGATCAAGCTGAAAAGAAAATTGTACGAAGAGCTGTTGAAATGGAAGAAGGAATATGCTCCTGAGTATGTCCTATTCATTAAAGGAGCGCGTCGTGTCGGAAAGACAACTGTGGCAGAAGATTTTGGCCGAAATGAGTATAGGTCCTATGTGACGATCAATTTTCAGTCTGCAAACGATACGATTCGTGATTTGTTTGTGAACAGTTTGTTGGATTTGGATTACCTGTACAATGTGATTCAGATGCAGTACGGAGTGAAGCTGTATCGCCGGGAATCCTTGGTTGTCTTAGATGAAATACAGCTTTATCCATTGGCTAGGCAGGCATTGAAAACACTGCTTGCAGACGGAAGATATGATTTTATTGAGACAGGTTCTTTGGCGGGCATTCAGAAAAAGAGCAAGAAGTCCGAGATATTGATTCCTTCCGAAGAATATGCGATCGAAATGTTTCCATTGGATTTCGAAGAGTTTTTGTGGGCGTTGGGTGATGAAATGACGATGCCCATGATGCAAGCCAGTTTTGACAAAATCAAACCTCTGGGAGCCCTGCACAAAGACATTTTTCGAAAGTTTCGAGAATATATGTGCGTTGGCGGAATGCCGCAGGCCGTTGTGAAATATTCGGAAGAAAAAGATTTCGAAAGGGTGGATTTTGCAAAAAGAGAGATTCTTGCTTTATACAGGAATGATATCAAAAATCAGAGGGAAGAAAACAGCGCTTATATTGGAAATATTTTGGATAATATACCATCGGAGCTGTCGAAGCATAAAAAGAGCAGTACGTTCAAATTGTCACATATAGACAAAAATGCCAGATATCGCGAATATAGTGGATCTCTGAACTGGCTTATGGAGGCTATGATCGTGAATGTCGCAAGAAATGTCACGGATCCGAGTCCGGCTTTGACACTCACAATGGACGATGAACGGTTCAAGTGCTATTTATTGGACACTGGCCTGTTGATCAATCTCAGCTTTGGCGATGGATCCTATATGGACAACGAGTTTTACAAAGCGATTTTGACGGACAAGCTTCACATCAACGAGGGGATGTTTGTGGAGAATGTGGTGGCTCAATGCCTCCGCAGCAATGGTCACAAAGTTTTGTTTTATATAGAATACAACGACCGAGGAAAGCCTTTGATGGAGATTGACTTTTTGATCCGAAAGGAAAGAAAAGTAATCCCGATTGAAGCGAAATCCGGAAGATCCTTTGCGATGAAATCTCTTCAAAATTTCAAAACAAAATTCACCAATCGAGTAGGCATGCAATACATGCTTTATGATGGAGATGTGAAGCGGGACGGAGAGGTACTGTACCTTCCGTATTACATGGCGTCTATTTTGTGACCGGGGGAGAATGCGGTATGAATGCAGATAGAATAAACAAACAAATGCTTCAAATCGAGATCGGGGAAAAAGGGACGCCCTTATTTTATACGGAAACTGTGAATATAGTCGGTCAGTACCGAAGGCTGAAGAGAAAACCGACAAGAAAGCTGATCAATTATTTTGTTCAGCTAAAACTCAATATGGCGATCTGCCTGGCTGTTCTGGCGTTTTCGATTTGGAGCGGCTGGACGTGGGGGTGGGGAGCGATAGAAATAGCAGGGAGTGTCATCATGCTCTTTTGTATCATACTCAATGCGTCTTTTTTGGCGAGTTTCATTCGGCTCAAAAACAATTTGCTCAAAGATGAGAGGACTTCGGTTTTGACCTTGGACGACAAAGGTATTGAGTTAAACAAATCAAACGCCCAGATCGTTTGTATGAGTTGGGAAAATGTGGACTTTGTTCGTAGCTTCAAGGAGACCGTTTGCTTTTTCGCCAAGGACGAAATGGGGTTTGTTATCACTGTAGCAAAGCGTTATGAAAAAGATATTTTGGAGTATATTCAAAGAGTACATCCCGCATTGCGGGTGATCTGAGCTCCAAAAGCCCCCGCCTTCCGCCTTATGCTGACTCCAACGCCTCCTGAATCTTCTCGACCAACTCCAAATAATCAGAAACGAATCCCGGATAGAGATTTTTGATCAAATCCGCTTTCCCGTTTTTTGCGGCTTTCTCCAGAGACAATGCCTTTTCGGAAAGCCCGAACGCGCCTATGGTTTTCGAAGAGCTTTTCAAGGAGTGAATATTGATTTCAAACCCGTGCCAATCGCCTTCTTCATAGCAGATGTCCAACTCTGCATGTTTTCGCGGACAGATTGCCGCATAATCAGAAAGCACATCCATGTAGAATGCGATATTTCCGCCGCAGAAGCGCAGAGCCTTGTTTGTATTGATTCCCCATTCATTTAGTCTATTTATCATGATTTCATCCCTCAAAGCAGGATATACCGAGTCGATGATCCCATCCATTTCATCCGAGGCAGGAGCAAATTCCAAAATTTTATCCTCTGCCGTTTCTTCTGGGTCTGGAGCAAATTCCCAAACCCTATCCTCCGCTGTTTCCTCCGGCGCGGCAGCAATCTCCCTCGCCTTCTCGCCCGCTTCGTCCTTCGCGGCTTCCCGCTCCGCGATATCCTTGGGAAGCCATTTTTTCAAGATCTCTTCAAGCTGCCGCACTTCCATAGGCTTTGACAGATAATCATCAAATCCGGCGGAAAGATACCTTTCCTTGGCATCGTTCACAGCATTGGCGGTAAGGGCGACAACCTTTGTATCGTCCGAAAGAAGCTGTTCTTGTTTTAGTTTCCTGAGCGTTTCTATGCCATCCATTTTTGGCATCATGTGGTCTAGCAAAATGACATGGTAATGCTCTGCTTTCAGGCGTTCGATGGCGTCAAATCCCGATCTGGAGGTCTGTGCTTGAATCCCAAACAGTCCCAGAAGATTTTCTGCGACTTTGAGGTTCATTTCATTATCGTCTACGACCAACACCCTTGCATGCGGTGCACGGAGCGATTCGGCGCGGTTTTTCTTTCGGCTTTGCGCAAGTCGTCTGGAATAATTTCCAATCGGCGTCTCATCTGAAATCTTCTGTTGAATGAGGAAAGAAAAAGTGGAACCCACGCCGTACTCGCTTTCCACACGGATTTCGCTGTCCATCAGTTTCAAAAGATTTGTCACGATGGACATCCCGAGTCCGGTTCCCTCGATGCTGTGGTTTTTCACCTCGTCCAGCCGTTCGAATGAGGCGAAGAGCCGCTGCGTGTCCTCCTTGCGAATACCGATGCCGGAATCCTCCACGGAAACATACAGCCAAACAGCGTTTCCCTCCTGGCGTTGTTTTCGAATGGTGAAACGCACAAATCCCGATTCGGTATATTTGACAGCGTTGGTCAGCAGGTTCATAATCACCTGTGCAATCCGCACATCGTCGCCTTCCATCTTGGCCGGCAAAGCTTCGTCCACATCCACCGAAAAATCCAGCCCCTTGTCCTTCGCCCGTTCCGCAACGGAGACGACGAGGTTGTTGATCATGGAGGCCGTGTCGTATACCACGGGGACAATCTCCATTTTTCCTTCTTCGATCTTCGAAAAATCCAGGATGCTGTTGATCAGCGACAGCAGGGTCCTTCCGGCGTTTCGGATATTCGAAGAATGCTCCAGGATTTTTTCATCGTCTGTCTCTCTCAGAATCATCTCGTTCATCCCGAGAACAGCGTTGATTGGCGTGCGGATCTCGTGAGACATACTCGACAGGAAGGAGGATTTGGCTTCGCTGGCTGCGACCGCCCGCTCCGAGACAATGAGCAGTCGTTCTCTGTCGTCCCGCTCCCTTTTGGAACGTATGAGGATGGCCGCAACCGTGGAAATCAATATTACCATGACGAGCAGGAACAATACGACATTCAGAAAAATAATATTAATAAATTCCCTGTTGATCGCGGTGGGCGCGCTCCTGACTACCAGATACCAACCGAGATATTCTACATATTTTGTCACGGTAAACTCGTCGTTTCCGGTGGTTTGGTAAGTGTACTCGTCCGTTTCCTTTTTGCTCAGTACATTCTCATCCAGCCATGCGTTTTCAATATTGATATCCTCGGTATCCACCTGTACAAGACCGTTTCTGTCCACGAGGTTGATCTTTACACCGTATTCCTGTTCGGATGTCAGAAAAAGCTCCTGCAGATTTGTCATCTGAACACCGACGCCGCATACGCCCAGAAGTTCCCCGTCGTTATCCTCGATCCGGGCGTTGACAAAGACCGTCCACTGGCCCCGATTCATCTCATCACTGTCTACATCCAAATCGTATGGCTTGTTCTTCTCCAGAAAAAGAGAATACCAGATATCGTGCGGATCGTTTTTGGGGTCTACGATTTTGTTCAGTCCTTCATAGGTGTAATACCGCCGACTCTTTGCGGATACCAAAAAGGCCGAGTCGTATTCCAGTCCATCTTTCAGGCTGCTTAAATATTTCTGCATAATAGCCACAGCCTCGTTTTCTTCTATAACATCCTCGTTTTCCAGAAAATCTGCGAGGAAATCGTCGCAAGCCATGGTTCTGCCGACAACGATTGGCTCATTCAAGCTGTTGGCTATAGAATCATAGATGCGGTAGGTCAGCATCGTATCGATTTCCTTTGTGTTTTCCCTCGCCAACTTCGCCAACGAATAAATGGATACAATGATCGCCATCAAGAAGCTGACGGAAACCGCTGCGAAAATGGGAAACATGCTTTTGTCTCTGTCGGTTTTTTCAACCTTTTTCGTCTTATTTACCATTAGAAATCCTTTCGTTTCTTGTTTTTCCCATCGAGTATAAGAATCATTGTCATCATTTTCAATAAACCTGTGACAAGCCGCAAGGTTTTGTGACAAGTGGCAATGGATATTCTATAGAAAACGCACGGATAGTATGATAGTCTTACTTTGGAGAATTTTCATCAGAAGGGAGGAAGCGCGATATGAATATAGCCATTGTGGACGACGAAGCAAAGGAAATCGAAACGCTTGCGTCTGTTCTCAGAGAATATGCCGTTGCGGGCCAAATGGATATTACGATCCACGCCTTTTGCAGCGCAGAAGAGATACTGCAAAATTATCATCCCTATGCCTATACTGCTATCTTCATGGATGTGTATATGGACGGGCTGGACGGGGTGTCGGCGGCACGGCAGATCCTCGCCATCGATCGGCAGGCTGTGTTGATCTTTTTGACCTCAAGCGATCAACATATGCCGGAGGCGTTCTCGCTGCATGCGTATGACTATATCGGCAAGCCCGCCAAAAAGGAGCGAATCTTCAAGGTCATGGACGATGTAATGATCCGACAGACGGAATACATCGCATCGCCAAGGCTGACTTTTACGCACAACCGGCAAAAAATCAGCCTCCCGTATCTCGACATTGTTTTGATTCGTACGGCAGCGCGGAATTATCTGGAGATTTTGGATGCCTCCGGAACCACTTATCGCGTCCGGCTTACGTTTTCAGATGCGGTGGAATTCCTTTCGAACGATCATCGTTTTCTTTTGATTCTTCGCGGCGTGCTTGTGAATATGGATTTTATCAAAAAAATGGAAAAAGAAATTTGCGAGTTGGCGGACGGTACCCGGCTCTCTTTGAATGTAAAAAACGCGAAGGAGCTGACGGCCACATGGCAGAATTACAAGCTTGATTGTATTCGCAATGAAAGAAGGAGGAAACGCAGCAAATGAATCTTGTTAGCTTTTATACATCCCTGCTTTCGTGGTTTACGGTTGTGCCGGCAGCCGCACTGTGCTTTGCGCCGATGAAGAACCAGATGCGTACACGCCCCAAGATCCAGGTACTCCATACCTCCGTGCTGCTTTTTCTGCTGCTCATAATCATGGCGCTGCTTGAAACAAGGTTTTCCCTTGCGTATAATGCGTTGCTTCTGCCGCTCATGCTCGTTGCCTTTGCCTTCTATCACAGGAGCCTTCGGACCCCTGTTTACAAAAGCCTGGCTGTTTTTATGTTGGTGTTTGCTTTTATGAGTTTTCTGTCCAACTGCGCCAATGGCTACGATGCCTGGCTGCATCCTACTTATACCCTCAATGATTTCAGCCTGCAGGCGGCTGTCTTTCAAGCGATCCTCACTTTGGCGGTCGCAGCGATCCTCTTTCTTCCCGTATCGAGATTTGGCGGTTATTTGATCGATCATTTCGATATTCCACGGGCATATTATGCGACGATTCCAGTCTCGGCTATCTTTCTCACATACAATCTGCTGATCTCGCCGCGAAAATATGAAACCCTCTATGTCAATCGGATAGCCCTTGTCTTCTGGGGCTTTCTGGTACTGTTCCTCAGTTTGCTTTGCCTTTTGTGCGTTCTGTTCTACTTTATTGTGTCCGGTATGATGGAAAAAGCGAAGACGGATGAAAGGAATCGTTTTCTGGAGATGCAGGAAAGCGCCTATCTCGCCCAGCAGAGATATATGGAAGAGACGGCGAAGGTAAGCCACGACTTCAAGCATACGATCAGCGTTCTCGTCGAGCTATCAACGGATGGGAATATGGAAGCTGTCAGAAATTATCTGAACGACTACCTGGCCGCCCTGCCTCGAAAGGAAACGGCTTATTTTTCGGAAAATACGGCGGTCAACGCCCTCTTGAATTATTATATGCATCTTGCGCAAAACAACGGAATTGATTTGGAGTGGGAGATAGACATCCCCAAAGGGCTGTCCGTTTCAGACATTGACCTCTGCGGGATTTTGGGGAATATTCTGGAAAATGCTGTCCTCGCCTGTGGGACGATTGAGAATGGGGAAAAGTATATCGACCTTGCGGTTCGGTTTGAGGATGGTGGAATTCTCTATATCGTGGCGACAAACTCCTTTGACGGGCGGATCCGGCAAAAAGAGGGACATTATTTTTCGACCCGCCGATCCGGACAGGGGATGGGGTTGATCTCTATTGCCCAGGCTGCGGAGAAATATGGCGGCTCGGCCAGGTTTGCCCATGAAGGAACGGAATTTTATTCGGATGTGGTGCTGCCTGCAGGCGGTGTTTCATCTGCGGAAATTTGATTCGGAAGGCACC
>JAFUXY010000114.1 GCA_017477005.1 Lachnospiraceae bacterium
GATGAGGCGATTGTGACCTATATGAAACGCAAGTTTTCCCTGGTGATCGGCTTGAAAACCGCCAAATTTTTGAAGGAAACCATCAGTTCCGCGACCAACAGCATCAAGGAATCCCGGACAGTGGTAGGCCGGGACGTAGTCAGTGGACTGCCAATCGAGATGGAGATTTCCAGCGACGTGATCTACGAGAGCATCCGGGACGATCTGGCAAATATCGCCACTTCGATCAAGATGATGCTCGAAAAAGTACCTCCGGAGCTTGCCAAGGATATCGTGCATTCCGGCATCTATCTTTCGGGCGGAAGCAGCCGCATTTTGGATCTTGCGGATTATTTCTCATCGTTGACCAATATCCAGGTCAATGTGGCGGAGCAGGGCGATGAGACGGTGGTGCGGGGGTTGAACCGCATTTTGACGGACGACAAGTTTGCACGTTTTGGATACAGCATGAAATCAAGGATATTCAGATAAATGAACCGAAAAGGCTCTCGGACAACCATTCCCGGAAACTTCATATTGATTACATTGACGATTGTATGTATCGTACTGCTGTTTGTGAATTATGCGACCGGCTTTTCCGGCGGTCCGCTGATGACGGTGGCCAACTACGTCTTTGTGCCGATGCAGAGAGGTATCGACTACATTGGCAATCTGATCTCTTCGAGCAATGAAGAAGCCAAGACCCGCCAGGAGCTGCTGGATGAAAACGAGCTGCTTCGTACGCAGGTGGACGAGCTGACCACGAAACTGACCAATCTGCAGCTACAGCAGACGGAGCTTTCGGAGTTGCTGGAGCTCTACGAGTTGGATTCCTCCTACAAGGAGTACAAGACGACGGGCGCGCATGTGATCGCCAAGGGCACGAGCAACTGGTTTTCCACATTCACGATTGACAAGGGAAGCGCGGACGGGATCAAGACCAATATGAACGTGATCGCCGGAAGCGGGCTCGTGGGCATCGTGACGCAGGCGGGAACCCATTACTCGACAGTGCGTTCGGTGATCGACGACACCAATCATGTCAGCGGCATGATCCTAGAGACCAACGACAACTGCATCATTTCGGGCAATCTGAAGCTGATGACGGAGTCGAGTATGATTGAGCTGTCCGCCCTGGAGGACGACAAAAACGCGGTCGATGCCGGCGCTGCCGTTGTGACCTCCAATATCAGCGACAAATATCTGCCCGGCCTTTTGGTGGGGTATGTGGAATCGCTCGAGGTGGATTCGAACGGCCTCACGAAATCGGGTACGATCGTTCCTGTGGTGGATTTCAAGCATTTGCGGGACGTATTGGTCATTTTGGAAACGAAGGAGACGAGCGACAAATAATGCAAAAAACGTTGATCAAATCCGCCATAGCGATCGTGGGATCGACCTACGTTTGTTTTCTGCTCCAGACAGGGCTTTTTTCGCGATGGATGCTGGCGGGCGTGACGCCGAACCTGATTCTGGTGGTTACGTCTCTTTCGGGCTTTATGCTCGGGGCGAAATACGGGATGATCACCGGATTCACCGGCGGACTTTTATTAGATACATTTATCGGCTCAAATTTTGGTATGTTTGCGCTGATCTACCTTTATATCGGCTTTCTCAACGGATCGCTTTCGAAGATTTATTTCGGAGACGATATCAAGCTGCCGGTATTTTTGGTCGGGATCAGTGATTTTTTATTCGGTATGATCGTCTACGCTTCGATGTTTTTGCTCCGGGATCGGAGCGACATCGGGTTTTATTTTTCGAATGTGATCATGCCCGAAGCAGTCTACTCAATGGTGATAGCTCTATTTTTTTATTTTCCGATCAAGCGGCTTTGTCAGTGGGTGGAGCAGGTTGATAAAGGACGGTAATGCACATGGATGTATACAGCAGATTGAAAAGCTCTATAGTGTCTTCGAGGATTACTGTCTTAGCCATCCTGATGAGTTTTTTTTCGAGCATTCTGATCGGCCGGTTGTTTGTGCTGCAGATTATCCGGGGCGAGGATTATCAAAATAATTACGATCTTTTGGTGGAAAAAACGGAGACGATCGAGGCCACCAGGGGCAATATTTTCGATCGAAACTGCAAGCTGCTCGCCTACAACGAGCTGGCTTTTGCAGTCACGATCGAGGACAGCGGCACCTTTGAAAGCGAGCGGGAAAAAAACCGCGTTCTTACGAAGGCTCTCTACAAGGTGATCACCCATCTTGAAAAAAACAACGACGCCATAGACAATGATTTCAATATCTATATCAATTCCTCCGGGAAGTATGAGTTCTCGGTTTCCGGGACATCTCTGCAGCGGTTTCGGGCCGACGTATTTGGGCATGCCAAGATCAGTCAGCTTGAATACAACCATTCGCTGAAGCTCGATGAGGCCAAGGCGACGGCTGCGGAGATCATGGAATACCTGATGAACCGCTGGGGCATCCCGAAAAAATATCCGGAGCGGATCCGTTATGAGATCGCCGTGATCCGCTACAATATGAATCTGAATTATTATCAGAAATATATTGCCACGGTCATTGCGTCCAATGTCAGCGAAAAGACGGTGGCCTATGTCAAGGAAAACCAGAGCGATTTGGTCGGCATTGACATCGAGCAGAAATCGGTTCGCCATTACAACGACAGCGAGGCTTTTTCGAATATTATTGGATATACCGGGACGATTTCAACCGATGAATACAACGAGCTCTCGGTTGACGATGATACCTATA
>JAFUXY010000115.1 GCA_017477005.1 Lachnospiraceae bacterium
GATAAAAAATCAATATATAGAAATGGAGCCGCGGTTAAAGGGACGATTGAAAGTATGGCCGACTGGAATTGATGCTGATCGTTTCAAGCCCACCGCAAATATGAGGAGAAACCAGGTTCTGATCTATCATAAGGATGAAAGTGATCAGTTTTGTTATAGGGTCGAATATATGCTGAGGAAGGAATTCGGCTTTCGGACAAAAATAATCAAATACGGAAACTATGATCTGAAGGAATACGTTAGAGAACTTGACAAGTCGGAGTTTATGGTGGTTCTAACAAGATCGGAGAGTCAGGGCATATTCTATCCTGAGGCGTGGTCTATGGATGTGCCGACGATTGTTTTTGAACCAAATTATTATAAGTGGGGGCGCAAGCCCTATCATGGCGAGGAGCGGGCAGGGGATATATCAACATGCCCGTATTTGTCAGAGAAAACTGGGGCGAGATGGTTTGAGATGAGAGAGTTGAGGGAGGTTCTTGACAGGATGAAAGAAGGGGATATCAATTTGCACCAAGGGAATGGGTTCTTGAAAATATGACACAGGAAGTGAGCGCAAGACATTTTCTTCAACTAACAGGCGTTCACACTTAATGTACACATGAATCGTAGCATAAGAAGAAACTATGTCTTCGCAACAGGCTATCAAATCTTTTCGATCTGTGTTCCTTTGATAACGACACCGTATGTTTCCCGCGTTTTGAGACCGGAGGGCATAGGTGCCATTAGCTATACCGCAGCGATATTTTCATACATATTGCTATTTGGTACTCTTGGTGTGAATGCATACGCAATGCGTCAGGTTGCGTTTCTCAGAGAAAACAAGAAACAGACGACAGATTTTTTTGGCGAAATTCTGTCTGTAAAACTACTCATTATCATACCGGCTTTGTTATCGCTGGGAGTCATATCTTTTGTCCTTCGAGAATACAGGATGCTTCTTCTAGTCCATGTGATTGATTTGCTCGGCTCCGTGATCGGGATTGATTGGCTCTACCATGGCTTTGAAGATTTTGCGATCACTACGAAACGAAATTTTGTAGTGAAAATGATTGGCATCGTATGCGTCTTCTTGTTCGTCAAAGACAAGAATGATGCCGTGATCTATGTACTCATCCAGTCTGTCTCATCCATTGCCGGTGCTGTGGTGATGTGGTTTGGCATAAAACGATATATTGACAGGGCGTACGTGTCCTTAAAGAATTTCAGAAGACATTATTCAGGAATCCTGTCGTTGTTCCTTGTCCAGATTTCAGGATCGGTGTACATGTACCTTGACAAGATAATGATAGGGACAATGACGGATATCGTAGCGGAGAACGGATATTATGAGCAGGCGCAAAAAATCATCAATTTGTCTACTACGATCATCACTTCGCTTTCCACAGTTTTGCAACCCCGCATATCCAATGCGTTTATCAGCAGTGATACAAAGGGCATTTCTCATTATATGGAAAAATCCTTGCATTTCGTTTTGTTTTTGGGAACGCCTATGACCTTGGGACTGATTGCCTGTTCATCCAATTTAGTACCGTGGTTTCTGGGCAAGGATTTTCTGAAGTCGCAGGAATTGTTATATATCTGTGCACCGATTATCATCATTCACAGTATATATAACGTGTTTGGCTATCAGTATTTGCTGGGGACAAAACAGGACAGGGTTATGACGTTGACAATACTTGGCGGATCGGGGTGCAATGTTGTCTTGAACGCTTTATTCATTCCAAGGATGCTCTCCGTTGGGGCTTCGATTGCTTCGGTAGCCGCAGAATTCGTTGTGATGCTTTTGCAAATTCTATATGTAAGGAAGCAGATAGCTATACCGTCTATAAAGGGATATGCATTGAAATGTTTGGCGGCAGGTGTGGTCATGTTTGTTGTGGTGGTTGGGATTGGATGGAAATTAAGCAGTGGATTTCTGCAGACAATGGGTCTTATTTCTGTCGGAGCGGGAGTTTATTTTTGGATGATGTTCTTTTTTAAGAATGATTTTGTAATGGAGATGGTTGATCGAATAAAGACAGGAACGCGAAATGTCTTTGGTAAAAATTAGATGACTACAGCCAAGTCATACAAAATAATCAATACTGGAATATGCATATTAAGACTATGGATGTGCCTTGAAGTAGTGATGAATCACTGCTATGTATCGGCAAATGATTTTTTTGTGGTCAATTGGCTTCATCCTGTATTCGGGCGTGCTGCAGTGCCGATTTTTTTCATCATTTCGTTTTATTATCTCGATCCTGAGGCATTGTCTGAACATACGGACAGATTCAAGTCGAGATTGTTGAGGCTCGTTATTCCGCAGGTTACTTGGGGGGGTATTTATTGGATTATTGTATATGTTGTTGATAAGATATGGAATTTGTATCAGGACGAAGTGACGCCTTTTGATTTAATAGCGCAAATATTCACGGGTAGCGTTGCGATTCTTAATCCTGTAATGTGGTTTCAGGTAGATTTAATTATAGCAACAGTATTGGTCTTTTCTTTATACAAAATCAAAAGTAATGCGAAGGGTCGACTTCTCTCCTTTTTATTTATAGTATGTTTTGTTGTACAATATACCGGCATCAATTATGACATATTCCAAGATTGTGGATATGAACTTATTCCTGTTGCAAGATTGGCAGAAATAATTCCCTATTGTATCGCAGGCCTTTTTCTGGCAAAAAACAGCGAAAAAAATGGGATTGAAACAATACGAGGCCATAAAAAAATTGAAAATAGGTTCTTAAAAGGCAAGTGGATATACATATTGCTCTGTGCAGCGATGGTCATAGCATTTATTTTATTGTATGACACAGATGATAACGTGGTCGACTTTGGATATTCGGGTATTCCCCTATTGTTTTTTTCTGTCATTTTGTTTGTTTTATTTCGGAATACTAAATCGAGAATTCAAAGTGTGCGATTGAAAAAAATGATATATGGCCTAGGCAAATCTACAGAGACAGTATATTTTTCGCATATCCTGATAAGGAATGTGATAGCCGTATTTTTTGATATAGGAAGCATAAAAGGTGTTGGAAGTTTCTGGATATGTATTAGCATTATGTCGATTGGAATAGCTTCACATTTTATTCTTTTCTTTTTAAAGAATTGTGTGAGAGGATACTTCAAATGAGAAAATATCGATTTTCCTTCAAATGTGATGATCGGATTGCCTACACGGTATTGAAAATGATAATTGGAATGCAGACAAGGGCGGAACGATGTGAAAACCGAAAGAGGAGACAATGATTATTGTAGATTGCAGGGGCGGATTGGGAAACCAGATGTTTCAATACGCCCTGTATTTTTATTTAAGACAAAGCGGAAAGGATGCCAGGCTGGGCATCTACCATTATGATTGGATCAAAGGAAGAGGCGGCAAGATAAAATCGGTTCCAGAGCATGGCAAAAAGTTTGTTTTGAACCGTGCATTTCGCATTGATGATATTGTCTTTGCTTCGGAAGAAGATATCCGTAGATTGGGATTCGTGGAAATGTCCATACCACAGCGCTTCCTGAGGCGGATGGGATTTCATAAGAAGTCACATATACATGGAGCAGAGTTGGGTGATAGATTTGCGGAAAAACTGCTTCGTATGGATGAAATATATATTCAGGGGTACTGGCAGAGTTTTTCGTATTTAGACAAAGTGAAAATGCAGCTTCAGGAGAAGTTGCTATTTAATATTCAACCAGAAGGGAGGCAGAGGAAGATTGTTGAGGATATACGAGATAGCAATTCCGTTTCGGTTCATATCCGCAGAAATGACTATGTGGGTTCCCCAGTTTATTGTGAGCAGCCGTTGGAATATTATTTGCGTGCGATGGAATATATGGATCAACATATTCCGGATGCTCGCTATTTTTTATTTTCTGATGATATAGAATGGTGCAGAAACCATTTTCGGAAATCAAATGTGAA
>JAFUXY010000116.1 GCA_017477005.1 Lachnospiraceae bacterium
ACGGCGAGCGGCTGATGCAGGTCGAAGAGCGATTGAATACGATCAACCGGCTGAAGGACAAATATGGGGCGACGCTTGAAGAGGTGCTGGAGGCATTGGCCGAAAAAAGCGCGCAGATTGAGAAATTGGAGGATTATGAGCATTATTTAGAGGAGCTTTCTGAGAGAAGGAAGGAAGCGGCGGCGCAGTATGAAAGGGCGGCGGCGGAGGTTTCGAGGCTGCGGAAGGAAGCCGCCGAAGCCTTGTCCGTGGAAGTAGCGGCGGAGCTTTCGGATCTGAATTTTCTGGATGTGGCGTTTTCAATGTCGTTTGAGCAGGTGTCGCCGCAGGCAAATGGCTTCGACGATGCACAGTTTGTGATTTCACTCAACCCCGGCGCGCCCCTTCGTCCTTTGAAGGAAATCGCTTCCGGAGGCGAGTTGTCGCGGATCATGCTGGCGATCAAGACGGTGCTGGCGAGAGGCGACGCGATCGACACGTTGATTTTCGATGAGATTGACACGGGGATCAGCGGGCGCACGGCGCAGGCCGTAGCGGAGAAGCTGCGTCGGGTGGGCGCGGCGCATCAGGTGATTTGCATTACCCATCTGCCGCAGATCGCGGCGCAGGCCAACCGGCATTTTCGGATTGAAAAGCATATCGAAGGAGAGGCGACGGTGTCGTCGATCTTTGCGCTCGACGAGGAGGGCGCGGTGGAAGAGCTGGCCCGGATGCTGGGCGGCGCGAGGATCACCGAGGCGGTGCGGGAAAACGCGCGAGAGATGCGGCGGGAGGCGAAGGCAGCTGGATGACAAGCCAACGATAGGGATTCTGCTAGTAAAGGGAAAAAACAAAACGGTAGTTGAATACTCGCTTGCAGGATACAATAATCCGATAGGTGTTGCAGACTGGGAGAATCAGCTTTTTAAGACCCTTCCTGATGATTTGAAGAGTAGCCTGCCGACTATAGAGGAAATAGAAAAAGAACTGGATCAGTAATTTGTGCAACAGCCGTTGCACAAATGCGAAAGGAGATACTCGGAAATGGCTTTTACACATATAGATTGTTTTAGCGGTGCCGGTGATGGAATTTGAGAAGCTGCTGCGCAAAACAGAACAGGGTCGGTTTCTGAGATGAAGCGATATATCAGATGGAAAAAAGTAATGATCAGAATGCTGGTACTCGTCATTGTTGTTACGCCGTTTGCGGAACGGGTTTTGGCAGAGGACGTGGACACCGTTTGGGCGGCGGATGAGCCGGTCCTGAATTATCATGTCAAATTCCTGTTGGATTCGGACAAGCTTCTAAACAGCCGAAAGAGGCTCAAAAAAGTCTACCGAAAATTGTTCCACGTGGAGGATTCGTCAACCCAAAAGGTGGATATTATTTCAGAAATATAGTTCAAAAATTCATCCTACGAAGAGGCCAAGGCAATCCGCGGCAAACTGATGAAGAAACTGGAAGCAAACGGGATATTGCTGCATAAAAGCGCGTTGAAAACGCAGACAGTTTTGCATTCCTATCTTGGGAATTGAAATTCCGTCAAGAGCCTGCCGCGCTTCCGGGAAGGCAGCCCGCAAAGAGGAAATCAATGTCGCAAAAATAGGGATAATACAACGGGCAGGCAGGATCGTTCATATTCAAGTACACCATGACAACCTGTACCTGCTCGGAGCCTTCGAGGGATTGGAGCCATTTGATTTTCTCACGGAGGTCTGCGCCGATGCGGTCTATGCGGATTTCGAGTGCTTTTGTAAAGGCATCGAATTTGTAGCTTGGGATCGTGGCGGGCGTGGACGGCTGGGAAGCCGCCTGAATCGAAAAACTCATTCCCGCTGCGAAAAACACATCTTTCACATAATTGGCACATTCGTCTGGAAGATACAGCAAGTGCCGGGTCTTTTTATCCAAAATACGCACGCAAAAACCAGCATGCAGACGGTGGACGTCTTTCGAATATTCCTTTCCGCTTTCCGGTCCGGACGCATTGAAACACATACCGCAGGGCGTGAAACCGTTCTTGTCAAGCAGCTTCTGGGAAATGGGATTGATCATGGATGCTTCCAAACGGCCTGCGAGATTCAGCCCTCTGGCGCGGTATAATCAGACGGCAGCTTGTAAAACAGCGAAAGCCGCTGTCCATCGGCTCCCAATTGTTCAAACAAGAAACGATCAACCGCTCCACTTTCTAAAATGTGTCGTTCCTTTTCTGCCAGGACATACGGGAGCCCTTTGTCTGTGACACGGATCATTAGCTTCGCTTTCCGTTCCTCTATGTCCAGCCGCAGGATGGGATCGTCTCTATGGACTTGCTTCATCCTTGTTTCCATTATCGCTTCTAAAACAAAGCAAGGCATGGACGCTCTTTTGGGAGACAGGCCGTATCCTTCGGCAATTTTTGACACGTACAATGCCGTGATGGGAACCTGCTTCATATCATAGGAAATATCTATATGGATCATGTATATACCTCCAAATCCTGCAATGCTTTAGATGGTTTTTGAAGCCGATGATTTCCAGGCGACAAATCGTTCAAACTGTATTTTCAAAAAGGACGCCACCGGCACTGCGAGCAGCATGCACCCGATCCCACCTATAGCGGAGCCAAAGAGCAGCGCGATGATCACCATAACGGGATGGATGTCGATGCTCTGGGAAAGCAGTCTGGGGTTTATCACATGCGTGTCGATCATATGCAGGATAACGACCGAACACAGCGCTATTGCCAGCAGAGACCATTTCCCAGTGGCGACACAGACTCCAATCGTCAGGCCATAGGCGATAAACGGGCCAATATAAGGAATCAGGTTGCCAAGGCCGGACAGCCATTCCTTTATTTTCCAAGCGTATGGTACAAAACCACCGTCTTTCAGACGGTAACACTTTTAGTAGCTTCCTGTCGGGAGAAGAGCTATAATCGTACAGAAGGAGGAAACGATTATGGCAAATTATACAAAAGGTGGACATACAGT
>JAFUXY010000117.1 GCA_017477005.1 Lachnospiraceae bacterium
CGACGGGAAACCGAACGTACACAGCAAACTGGGAAGCAGATTCCCAGCAACCGACAGGCCCAACTGGCCCGACAGATCCAACCGGACCAACAGGACCCACCGGACCGACAGACCCTCAGCCACCGGCAGCACAGACCTACAACATTACCTATGTTTTGAACGGAGGAACAAACGCCACGGACAATCCGAGCAAATACACGGCTGGTACGGTAGTGACGCTGAAAGCACCGACGAAGACGGGATATACCTTCAAGGGGTGGACGGGAAGCAACGGAACCACGCCAGAGATAAATGTGACGATCAGTGTGAGCACGACCGGGGACAAGAGCTACACGGCGAACTGGGAGGAGGACAGTCAAGAGGCGCAGACCTACAATATTACATATATTTTGAATGGGGGAATAAATGCTTCGGATAATCCGACCGAGTACACAACCGGGACGGCGGTGACGCTGAAGGCACCGACAAAGACAGGGTATACGTTCAAGGGTTGGTCGGGAAGCAACGGAAGTGTGCCGGAAAAGAATGTGACGATCAGCGCGAGCGAGACCGGAGACAAGAATTATTCGGCGAACTGGGAGGCCGATGGATCTGTTGTAGAAGAGCCGTTTATCATTACGGCGAGTGCAGGAACAGGAGGAAGCATTTCTCCGAGTGGTTCCTTGTCTGTGGAAAAAGGCAAATGGAAAATGTTCCGGATCAAGGCAGACAGCGGCTATTCCATCAGTGAAGTTCTTGTGGACGGCAAAAGCGTTGGTGCCGTTGGTTACTACACGTTTTCAAACATTGACGCAAATCATAGCATAAAAGCAACATTTGCAGCAGAGAAACCGAAAACAGTTGAGGTTCAAAAAATTACTCCCTCAAAATCACAGGTTTCTTTGGTGGTTGGGAAAACAGAGACAGTCTATGCAAGTGTGACTCCGAGTAATGCGACAAACAAACAGCTCGCCTGGTCTACCGGAAAAAGCAGCGTAGCTACCGTTTCGAACGGAATAATCCGGGGTGTTGGTGCCGGAGAGACCACGATCTCGGTAGAAGCACAGGATGGAAGTGGAGTCAAAGCATCTGTCAAGGTGAAGGTGACAAAACAATCCCAGACCATTTCCGGTACAAAATCCTATCGCAAAAATGCCACAGACAAAGCGTTTTCGTTGGATGCAAAACGGACAAAGGGAGATGGAACGCTCACCTATGCTTCATCCAACAAGTCGGTCGCCACAGTCACGAGCTCTGGAAAGGTTCATCTGGTTGGTGTTGGAAAAACAGTAATCACGGTGAAAGCGGCGGCCACTATCGCTTACAATGCGGCGAGCTACAGTGTTGAAGTCGTTGTGGTACCGGGGGCGACAAGCTCTATAAAAGCGAGCAATCAGGCATCGGGCATCAAGGTGTCTTGGACAAAGGTAACGCAGGTGACAGGGTATTATCTGTACCGAAATGGAAACAGGATAAAGACGATAGCGAAGGGCAGTACGATAAGTTATTCCGATAGCCAGGCCAAAACCAACGGTGAAAAGTACACGTACAAGGTGGTGGCTTATGCGTCTACAGGAGCGAGTACACTTTCGAAATCGACGAGCCTTTACCGCTTGAGCGGAACAGGGATCTCTTCTCTCAAGAATTCATCGAAAGGGAAGATGACTATTAAGTGGAAGAAAAATGCGAAAGCCAGCGGCTATCAGGTACAGTATTCCACTTCCGCATCCTTTAATAGCGGCGTAAAGAGTATCACGATCAAGAAGAATGGAACAACCTCTGCAACGGTTTCCAATCTGAAGAAAAAGACGTATTATGTGCGTATGCGTGGATACAAGACGGTTGGGAAAAGCACGGAATATTCGGCTTGGAGCGGAACAAAGAAGTTGAAGATAACCAAATAACAACAACGGCTCATTCAATTGAATCGTAGCAAAAGAGAGATCTTTGTAACGGTTCAATTGAATGAGCAAATTATAGAACCTTTATTTGGCCTTTTGATGTGTCTGCTGTTTTTCACCAGAGGTGAGCAATAAGGCGATCCCAGCGAAGAAAAGCGCGACACAGAAAATATATTTTTTGTCCGGATGAAGCTGGGAGGTTTTGGGGGTCGTGTCTAAAATATGCTGCGTACCGGTCGGGACCGTTGGATTCGATTGCTGTGCGGTGCTTGCGGTAGATACAGACGTGCTTTCCGAGGCAGTGCTGGCAGCAGGTGCAGATGTGCTTTCCGATGCGGTGCTGGCAGCAGATACGGACGTACTTTCCGATGTGGATTCCTGCGCGGAAGCGGTTTCATCTTCATATATTTCTTCGTAGTCGTAATCCTCTGCGTCGTCGGAGGCTGCATACACAACGGGTGCAGAAAAAACGGAGCCGACAGAAGCGGGCCAACAAATACAGAGATGGAAGCAGATACACGATACGAAAATGGAAATGATACATAAATTTTTCATAGACTTGTCCTTTGCTAGAGTACTATATATCGGTTACAAAAGGTAGTATAGCACAACATATAGATGAAAGCAATCGAAAAGAGAAGAACCAGTACGAATGTGGGGGGAAGGATGAGAGGGATTCGGCTGTTCCTGGCAATTCTTTTGGCAGGAATTTTGACGCAGAATATTTTTGTAGAAGCAGCAGAAAGCAATGGAATAGATGCTGTTCAATTGCACGGAATGACCTTGCATACCACACAATTGGATCTGACTGGACTGAGCGCGGCTGGAAAGGGATGGGGGATGGGACCGGAGAGGGATGCTCTCAACCGTCCCTTGACGGCGAAACAATATCAGAGCACCTATAGTCAATTGGGAGTGGATTTTCTCGTTCCAACGGAGGAGAAAACGATTTATCTCACCTATGATGCCGGGGTAGAAGCGGGATATACCAATAGGGTACTTGATATTTTGAAGGAAAAGCGCGTGTCAGCGTTATTTTTTTGCGTGGGGACTTATGTGAAAGCCAATCCGACCATTGTACAGAGGATCATCGAGGAAGGGCATGTGTTGGGGAATCATAGTATGACACATCCCGCAGGGGGATATATTACGCTGGACGCTGCGAGCCAGAGTAGTCAGATTATGGATATGCATGAGTATGTGAAGCAGAATTTTGGATATTCAATGTATCTGTTTCGGGCGCCATCTGGGGAATTTTCAGAGTTGGCCGTAGGTCTGGCAAATAATTGTGGATATCGAAATGTGTATTATAGTTTTGCCTATAAAGACTGGGTGACAAACGCGCAGCCTAATGAATCCGAATCATTGGAAAAAATGAAACAGCAGCTTCATCCCGGAGCCATTTATATGTTTCATGTTAATTCAAGTACCAGCACGAATGTCTTGGAAGCGTTCATTGATTTCGCAAGGAGCCAAGGCTATGGATTCGGAGATTACAGAGATACTTTGAGCGAGGACGCTTCTGTCGAAAATGAGGAAACAACAGAGCAAAAAACAGAGCAAAAAACGGAGAAAAAAACGCGTTCGGATTTGACTTTGCAAGCGGATATTTCTCTGGTTCGCGTCCTGTGGACGGGGACAGATGGCGTTACCTTTTCTTATAGGAATCTTTCAGGTGAAGAGGTGGACGGCTATGAGATACAGTATTCTGTGGATCCGTCCTTTCCGAAGGATCAAACGATCTCCCTGTATAGCCATACAAATGAGGCTTCGACTACTGGAATTGAAAAAAATATAGATTATTATGTGCGGATACGGGCCTGTGTAAACAGAGACGGGCAAAGAATCTGGTCGGATTGGGGGCATCGAAGAATTATCAATCGAAAACGCTGAGGAAATACCCGTAGGCAATTTCGCTTTAATCAGCATTTCTTTAGATGCCTGTTTTCAAGATACTGGATCAGACTGTCTTTGATCTGAGCAATGGCCTTTTTGCGGGATTGGCTGGGAGTTTTCTGCTCGAGCAGATAAACCTTATGAGCGAGATAAGGCTCAGCCAGCCGGTGGACAGTAAAATCACAGGTTTCCTTCATGCTGTGCAGCGCACTGACAGGCACGATGGCCCAGCGTCCGGGCTCATCGAGATAGAACGGGGTCATTGTGCATGTGCCGACATATAGTCTATATTTTCTCCCCGGCCACATCTGATCATGCCAGACCTCAAAGTCGTCCGACCAACGGGAATAGATTTCCAGTTCCGGATCAAGGTCGGAGGGCTTGACAATGGGCGGCAGATTGCCGCCAGGTGAACGGATCACATACATCGTCTCACTGAATAGGAATTTGATCCGAATGTTGTTGACAGGATACATCAGACTGACAAGTCCCAGATCAAGCTGCTGGTTTTCCATCATAGCATAAATCTCCTGGGAATGTCTTGTATGTGAGTCGATCCGTATATCTTTATGATTCTTCAGAATATCGCGGTAAAAATCCCGCAGGGTGAAGGAATTGAACCGTTCCAATGCGCCGATGGAGACTTCGGTAACGCTGGTTGTATAGCGTACTTGATAAAAATCATCCATGATGCTTTCCCATTTCCGGGCGATCCGCAGAAATTCCTTTCCCTGGGGCGTCAGGGATATTTCCGCATGGCCTTTGGAACGGATGATCAATTGTGTTCCAACCTCCTCCTCCAACGAACGGATCTGTTTTGATAAATGGCTTTGTGTTGTGAAAATGGCATTTGCTGCATTGGTAATGTTCCCATATTGAACAACACTTATGAATGCCTGGATTTTCCCGTTGTCAATCATATCATATTTCCTTCAAATAGTCCGTTTTGGACTTTTTATTATGTCAAATACCAATTTTTAGAATATATTATAACCTGCTATAATGAGAATGTCAAAGGAAAACATCCTTGTAGGAGCTGACTTATGAAGAAAGGAGACAGAACATGGCAATAAAGATTGATTACGCCGAAACAGCGAAGACTTTGGTCGAGCTTGTCGGCGGACCGGACAATGTAAAAACGGTTTCCCATTGTATGACCCGTCTGAGATTCACTCTGGCGGATCCTTCCAAGGCCGATAAGGACGCGCTGAAAAATGTGCGCGGCGTGCTTGGCGTTGTGGAAGCAGGTTCCTCCGCAACGTCTGTGATCGGTATTCCTGCCCTGGCGGTAACCTACAACAACTCGCTTCTACCGGCGCTGATGATTGCGTTGGTTGCCGCTTATGCGGAAAAATTCTTCAACAAAATTGTTCCGGGTATCTTCAAGAGTTTGTTTGTAGGGCTTGGCACGATTACTGTCACCGGGATTCTGGCCTTTACGATCCTTGGTCCCTTCGGTGACTATATCGGCAATATGATCGCCAATGCATTCCTCTTCCTCGGCGGCGCAGCTCTTGGTGTCGCATTGCGGGCAAAGGATCCTGAATACAAAGCGCAGGCGTTCTCTATTGCATTTGGATGTATCGTTGCTGGCGTATCTGAACCGTGTATCTACGGTATTACATTCAAGCTGAAGAAGCCAATGTTTGGTGTCATGGCAGGGGGATTGGCCAGTGGTATTGTAGCTGGTTTGCTGCATGTCAAAGCATATGTAATGGGTTACTCCACGATCATGGCGCTGCCAATCTTCATGGAAACAGCAGGCTCCATGCTGATAGCGATCATCATCGGGATCGCCGTGTCCACAGGTGTCACCTTTATGTGTGGTTTTGACCAGGATTTAGCGCACATTTGAGACGGAAACGCAGCCAGACATGAGGGATTCACGTTCTGTACAGTTGTTTGAAAAAAATTAGGAGGTGGGTAGTATGAATGAAAATGTATTTCCAAAAAACTTTCTATGGGGCGGCGCGGTTGCAGCCAATCAGTGTGAAGGCGCATGGTTGGAAGACGGAAAACAGCCCAATATTACAGATGTCATGGTCGGGATCAATGCGCCTGAAGCGGGACTGAAATGGAATGAAGAAACGAAGAAATGGGAAATGGCTCTGGATCCGGACAAGGTCTATCTTTCCCATGAAGGGATTGATTTCTACCACCGCTACCGGGAAGACCTGGCCCTGATGAAAGGCATGGGGTTCAAATGCTTCAGAACTTCCATTGCTTGGGGTAGGATCTATCCAAAAGGAGATGAGGCAGAACCCAATGAAGCGGGATTGAAATTCTACGATGAGTTGTTTGATGAAATGCTCCGGTTGGGCATGGAACCGGTCGTCACACTTTCTCATTATGAAACACCGCTGCATCTGATGACGGAATATGGCGGATGGGCATCCCAAAAGATGATTGTGTTCTGGAAGAACTATGTCACAACGGTTTTCAACAGATACAAAGGCAAAGTACACTTGTGGCTGACATTCAATGAAGTCAATAACTCATACTTCGCAGCCTGAAACCACTGCATATAGCTTAAAAACCACTGAAAATATTTCCAAATAAAAAGGTATAAGCCAATCAGTTTTGCTATAATGGTATTGACAGATAACCATCACAAAACTGGGAGGCTCATACC
>JAFUXY010000118.1 GCA_017477005.1 Lachnospiraceae bacterium
AGCTTCATCTCGAAGCTGTTCATATTGAACGCGCGCTTAAGCTCCGGCGCATTCAGCCGGGATAGCTGCGTTGTCAGATTGGTGATTGATTTGAAGGAACCCACTTTCGGAAGCTCCTTTTTGATTCCTGTCTGTTTTTGCGCCTCCTTTATTTCTTCTGTATGCTTTTCCTGCTGCAACGGCTCCTGTTTTTGCTCTACGACCTCCTGCTGCCTGGGCTGTTGTACCTGCTGTTCACCGGCCTGCTGCTGCGGAGGCACTTCCTGTTCCCCACCTGCCGGCGCTCCGACCTGCATGCGCTTCGGCACATAGACCTGCTGGGATACCACATCGCCTAGCGTAAAGCCCGTCGTGCCCTCGATACCGTTTCTGTGCAGGATCGTCTCCTTTTCTCTGTTTATATTTCCCGAAAATTCTCTCTGCTCCGGATTGTAATCCAGATGATATTTCTGCGCGATCTCTGCCTCCCGGTTCTCGATATTTTCCAGCCAGACAAGCTCCACCTGCGTGCCCGCCTGGGAAAAAATGGATGCGGCGGTATGCTCATAGGCTGCCACCTTGTCCGGATTCTTTGCCATAGAATCGCGCACCATCAACTTGTCGCCGTCCAGCCCGTAGACAGTCACGAAATGACCCGCATACAAAAGCCCCACCGGTCCATGCTCCAGGCGGGTGGAAAGCGTCTCCAAAAACCGCCTCTTGCACAGATCGAGCTGTCCCTGAATCCTTCCGATATTGGCGGTAAACACCGCTGTATTGGGCAGCTTGTCTACAATATAATCGCCAAAGATGGCAGGATTGCCGTTTGCGGTGCCCTCGTACATCCCTTCTATCAGAGCCTTTCCTCTGTCGTAGGCTCTGCGGTTGGTAAAGCCGGACTCTTCAAAGGACGGAATAGCAAGCGGCCGGTTTTTGATCATAGCAAGATCCGATACCTTGCGTCCGGCATAGTCGTTCATCAAGCCGCTCATGGTGCATGCCCAACAGTAGCGGGAGCGCCCCTGCGCCTCGTAGGGGATATGTCCGGCCTTTTCGGGCGCGTTGATCTTTTTCCGATACCGGATCGGCTCCGGCTCCTTTACATCGTCCTTGTGCGAGCGATGGTAGCCATACAGCCAGTCGTATGCTTCCTTCACTTCCCGCGCCACGTCCTGCTTCCAGAAATAATTGGATCTTTCTACCTCAATACCATTCGAATCCATCGCCCGGTAGAACTTTTCCTCCATAAACGGGGATCTGTGAATCGTGATATCGTAAAAATCAATCGGAACGCCGGCGTTATTGTCCCGCAGTATCTGTTCATAGAAGGCTTTCTGATTTTGCGGATAGTCCTCCTTGCGGTAGACCTTTTTCTCATCGGCAAGCGTCTTTATGAGCTCCGGATCGTTCGCGTCGATATAGAGCTTGGGCACTTCCACGCCATCGCGGAGGATCATTTCAGGATTTGCAGGTGCCGGCTGCTCCACCTTCTCCTGCAGTGCCTCCTCCGCTGCCTTTTCTTCCGGAGCCTTCTCCGATATCTTCTCCTCTGAGACTTTCTCCGATACCTTCTCCTGCGCCTCCTCCGTCGATACTTCTTCTTTCTTCTCTTCCTCAAATCGAAGCGGCCGCTCGACGCGGATGCCAAACTCCCCAAACAGCTTGTAGCGTTCCTCGTTCATATACCCGTTGTCCAGCTCCAGTGTGCGGGAATTGTTCACATCATTCGCATCGGAAAGAAGTTTTTCCCATCTCTTTTCCGCCAAAGACTGATAGCGGCAGCCCACATCCTGCAATTTCTGATACCAATCCGAGCGGAGTACCTTCCGGTATATGGCGTAGGGAATATCCCTCAAGACCATATCCCGCAAATCTTGATAGCTTTCCTTATCGAACCGTTCCTTTGCCTCTTCCCCGGTCGCCAGATCCTGCAGTGCCAGAATCCGGTTGTGCAAAAGCTCATTCGCCCACAGCTTTCCGCTGTAAAGTATCTTCTCAGGCTGTTTCCTTACATTGTCCTCTACCATATCGGAAACATTCCAGGCTTTCGCCCCCTTTGGATAATCCCCCTTCGTCCGGTCTAAAAGGGTCTTTATTGCCGCTTTTTTTCGTGCCGCAATCTCTTCGGGGGCTGCGTTTTGCGCCATCCCCAGAATATCCTTTGCCAAAGCATAAAATTCCTCTTCCCTCTGCTTGGCGCCCTCCTTTTTGTCGGACACCAGCGCCGGATGGAAGGCGGACAGCTGTTTGATGGCCTCCTCGGATGCACCGGGCAGCGCGTTTTTCATCTGCGCCTGAAGCTCTTTCTTTTTCGCGGACAGGGCGCCGCGATAGCGCGAAAATGCCGCTCCGCTTTCCTCCCGCTCTTTCCGAAGCGCCTCCCGCTGTGCTTTTGTGTATATACCAAGCCTCTCCTTTTTGAAGGAAACCGTCTCGGCTCCGCCCGTTAAAATGGCATCGTTTTTCCCGATAGCTTCCTTCCAGAACGCCCGCTCCTCGGCAAAGGACAGCTTCGGTCCTTCAAAGGTGAAATTAGTCCGGGCCGTCGTCTGCTCATTCAAAACCGTCTGTGTGCTGTCATAGGTCTCATCCTGCTGAAACCGCGATACCGGCGCGGAATGATAGCCGGAAGCGACAAAATGTCCATTCTGATAGTAGTGGGTGATCACCGCCCGGCACTCGTCTGCTTCCTCCTGTTTGATCAAGCCTTCTTTGACTAAAGCATCGGCCATGGAG
>JAFUXY010000119.1 GCA_017477005.1 Lachnospiraceae bacterium
ATACCAAAGGGAGCATGCCCTATGCACGAACCTTGGTCGGCATTTACGGATACTGCATACGACCGGTCATTATTGTTCTTTTCTGTTATTTGATAAATATCAACAGGAAATACCTGGCTGCGTGGATTCTTGTGGCTGTCAATGCCATTATAAATTTGACAGCCATCTGGTCTGGGATTTGTTTTTCCATCACGCCGGACAATCAGTTTGTCAGGGGACCGCTTGGCTATACCTGCCATATTACAAGCGCCATATTGCTTGTCTATTTATCCTGGCTTGCGCTCAGCGAATTTGATTTTTCCAGCAAAAAGGATACGGTTTTCCCACTGATCATTGCCCTCATGGTCGCAGCCTCCGTGATCGCAGATTCCTTCGTGGATTATCGAAAGTTTCCCGCCACCTTTTTGACCGTTGCGGTGGTATCCGGGAGTCTTTTTTATTATATTTGGCTTCATCTGCAGTTTTTTCGGGAGCATGAAAAGGATTTGATGGCGGAGCTTAGGATCAAAGCAATCATCTCGCAGATGCAGCCTCATTTTATCTACAATAGTCTGTCTGTGATCAGTTCCTACTTGGACGAGCCGGATATGGCGGAGGAGGCCATGGAGCATTTTGCTGGATTTTTGCGGGGAAATATCGATTTACTCAATACCGATGAATGCATCCGGGTTCAAAAAGAACTGAATACGGTGGACAATTATCTGTATTTGGTTGGGAAGAGGTTCGGCGACAAGATTGTCGTAGAAAAAGATATCGCCGATTCGAATTTTTTCCTCCCTCCGTTCACGATCCAGGCTTTGGTCGAGAATGCGATCACGCATGGTATTCGGAAAAACCGCGGAGGAAAAGGGACACTATGGCTGAAAATCTACAGCACGAAAGAGGCGCATATCATTGAAGTGTCCGACGACGGTGTGGGATTTGATGTTTCTTCGCTGAATGACTGGTATGAAGCGGGGGAAGGGGACGAATCCCATATAGGTCTAAGCAGCGCCAAAGAGCGATTGCGGTTCATGTCGAAAGGGACGTTGTCCATTGAAAGCGAGAAAGGGAAAGGAACCAAGGCGGTGGTTTCTATTCCCAAGCTTCAAGATACGGTTTCAAAAAATCCCCGAGTGAAAACGAGGAATTCATGATGAATATAATGATCGTAGACGATGAAAGAACAGCCATCAATAATCTTGTCAGAATTTTGCGAAAGCTGGTGCCGCAAGCTTCCATAGACAAGGTGGAGGAAGCCGAGGAGGCGCTTTCAATATGCCGGACAAAGAAGCCGGACGTGATTTTTCTGGATATCAATATGCCGGATATGGACGGACTAGCGATGGCGAAGGAGATCAACCGGCTGCAGCCTCAGACGAATATCGTTATGGTGACGGCCTACGAAGAATATGCGCTCGACGCCATGAAGCTGTATGTGAGTGATTATATCTTGAAACCCGCCATCACCGGGGATGTCCGAAATGCGCTGATTCATTTGCGCAACCCTATTCATGAATTTCGGAAGGGTTTGTACGTGCAATGCTTTGGATCTTTTGCCGTATTTTTTGACGGAGAACCGGTGCGGTTTTCAAGGGCCAAAATAAAGGAATTGTTTGCGTATCTGATCGACCGAAGAGGGGCGGAATGTACCAATTCGGAGCTGCGGGCCGTGCTTTGGCGGGACAGCGTAAAGGACGACGAAAAGCAAAGGAAGTATTTCGCCCAGATTGTTTATGAATTTCGTTCCCTGCTCGAAGAACTCGGATGCTCGGAGGTGTTTTCCCAACGAAGAGATGCGTATGCGATCGTGCCGGACAAGATCCACTGCGATTATTACGAGGCATTGAAAGGGGACAAGGAGGTTCTGATCCATTACGAAGGCGAATATATGAGTCAATATGAGTGGTCGGAGGAGCGGATCGGGATCATCAGCGAAAGGCTGCATCGAAAAAAAGAAAGCGAAATCCTGTGATACTGGCGTGATAGTGGGTGTGCTATATTTATGCGCAATGATATAATACATACCTTGCGTTTATTCGAGAATAAATGCACCAAACCAGAGTCAGGAGGAAACCATGAAAAAGAATATGACAGCAGTGGCACTGACACTCGTCTTTACAATGGCATCCACGTCCATTTGCGCTTCGTGGATGCCATTTTCATGCCCTGCGGATCGGGTGCTTGCGGCAGAGATCGATTCTGATTTTGACGAAGAGACCGATTCGGCTAATTTCGAGGAAAACACCGATAATATTGAGCATCCGAGGGACAAGGAAGCCACCGAAGAGAAGGAGTCCGGAGAAATCCTGAAAATAGACGGCGAGGGCGGCGCGGACGATTTCATCCGTTATTTACAGGATGTCGTTTTCAGGGTAGGTGTAGATTCTGATGCTTCTGAAGTCGAAATCGTCGATCCGGGTTCTGAAAAAACGGAATGGATAGAAAAAGGCGTTTCCGGCAGAGCCTATTATGACGTTCTGAACAAAGCCGAAAAGGCGCTCTATGATTATTTTGATCTCGAGGCGGAGATTTTCATGGATGATCCGGATTTCGTACGTTTGAGAGAGTTCGGAGATGTGGATGAAGAATCGTACAAATTCAAGATCAACAGCGAAAAAGTCACTGGCGCGGCGCTCATACCGATTCCGCTCTATGGTTTAGACGCCTATGAAGGCGATTCGATATCCTTGGAACGAGCCATGGATATCTACGATGTGTTCTTCATGGACAATCCACAGTATTATTTTATGTATAATAGCGTGTCCTCGTTTACAAACGATGAAGGAGAGGCAGTGGCTGTGGCGCCCTATGTGTACGATGCCTTTTCCGCAGGACTTGAGAGCGGCCGTTATGCGACCATCGATAGGCCTGCCTCGTATGAGGACGTCGGAATGCGTATTGCTTCCTTTGGCACTTTGAAAAAAAGGGTGGAGAACGCCTGTGATGAAATCAAAAACACAGAGGCTTGGAAGGCCGGTACAACGCCGGCAAAGCTGCGGGCTGTGCATGACTGGCTTATTTCGCATGTGGATTATGACCAGTTTGGAGGTGGCTATGTGTCGCTGGGAAAGCTGGAAGCCTCCCGCTATGCGAATACCTACGAAAAGCTTGCCATAAAAAACAATGATGAAGAGATAGAGCTCTACCATGAAAACTGCGCCAAGGCCGATGAGGACTATTCCTTTTCCCAAAGTGCGTTCAGTGTGTTCGGGAGGGAGCTAATCGACAACACCTATCCCATTTTCTATGGAGACGAAGATTATACGCCGCGGTATTATGGGGAGGCCAGAAAAGATGCGCATACCGGAAAAACAATAGCGTATTTTGCGATCTGCCAGGGCTACTGCGCCGGATTTGATCTGCTGTGCCGCTATCTGGATCTGTCGGCCACGGTGGCCTTCAACGAAGGACACTGCTGGAATCTGGCAAAGCTCGAAGATGTAGACGGCTATGAGGACGGCTGGTATCATATCGATGCAACCTGGGATGACGAAGGCGGGAAGCCGGAGGAGGTTCGTTCACCCAAAGGCATTGCTTACCAATATTTCCTGCTTCCGAACAGCGGCGATTTTGCGGATGGACATGACTATTCCTCGAGGAGCGAAAAGTGGATCGACAGCTTGAAGGAGGTATCCTCTCTACCCGACTCCCTGTATCCGGCGCAGCATTTCTATGCCAGAAGCGACAATTTTTCCAGCTGCTATTTCCTGAAAGAAAACAACGGCACCTACAGCCTGTATCTGGCCAAAGGAGAGGGCAATCATACGGCCGCTGGGGCAGCGTACAGCGGGACAAGGAGCCAGATCCAGAAAATCTTTGATGAAAAGGGGCTTACGGGCATTGTCGATAGTCCGGGATACATGAAGCATACAGATACGGTCGCCGGTTCACGTACGACCACCGGTTCAAATACACAAACGGCCGCCTATTCCTCATCCGCTGCCGCATCTACTTCGAACACAAAAAGCGGCGGTTCATCTTCTTCAAAACAGAAAACCTACCGTGTCGGAAGGGGAAACGGAAAGGCATATTACCGAAAGGGGAAAAAGAACAAGGCGCATTATTTTGAGACGGCCGCAGGCAAAAACGCAAAGGAAATCGTCATTCCGGCAACGGTAAAGTTCAAAAAGAAAAAATGGAAGGTGGCGTACGTGGATTCCTATGCGTTTACCGGGGCGGACAAGCTCCAAAGGGTTGTGGTCGGAAAGAATGTTGAGGTGATCCAAAAAGAAGCCTTTTTCGGATGCAAACGATTGAAGGAAATCGTCGTTTATTCCACGAAACTGGGCGCCTCAAAATGCAAGCACGCCCTGGATGGCTCCGGTATAAAAACAGTCTATGTTCCGGAGAAAAAGCTGGCGGCCTACAAAAAGATTTTCGGAGCGAAAAAGGTGCGAAGAATAAAGGACAAGAACGAATAAAGCGGAGGAAAAAGCATGCAGTTTACACGGATTGAAGCAGAAAACGAAGCGTATTTTGCGGAACTTTTGCCGGAGGATATGCGGCAGGACGATTCGCTTTTGAAGCTGGGCCTGCTCGATGGCAAAAATGTTCCGATCTGCGCGTTGGCTCTGGACGTTTGGGAGCGGATGGCGTATCTGAAATGGGTCTACACCGACCCGGACAAACGGGGCAAGGGCGCGGCGTCCGCGCTTTTGGAGAAGGCGCTGTCTCTGTTTGCTGACTTGCCGTTCGAAGGCATGGAGGCCGATTTCCTCGAGAGTGACTACGAAATCGAAGCGCTTTTGGAGGCGCGGGGATTTTTGACGGAATCGGTGGCAAACATCTACAGCGTTCCTATTTTAGACCTCATGTATGCGGACGAAATGGATGTTTTGGTGCAGGCGGAGGGAAAGCGCTGCAAGGCAAAGCCCCTTTCCGACGAGGCTATGCGGGAGAAATTTTTGGAGTATATGAGGACGCATGGAATAAGCCGGCGCTTTCTGTCCCATATTTCCGAGGAGCTTTGCCCGATTGTGGCAGGAAAGGACGGGGAAGTAAAGAGCGGCATGCTGGTGCGCGAAGAAGGCAGATACGATCTGGCGGTCAACTATCTCTTTGGAAATGGGAACGTCAGGGATATGGTCAACCTTCTTGTCAGCTTTTATGAATTGCTTGTGGGAACGGGACGAACCGACGGGAACCTGCGGTTTACGAGCCGACAGTCGGTCGTGCTGGAGTACATCGAGAAGCTGACCGGGGAAGAACGCAGCGCCTACCGTCTGCAGGGCATCCGCCATGCGGTGCGGCTGTTTTGAATACTGTTGCACTTTTGTTGCGCTGGCAGGCCTATACTAAGCAAGCAAAAATACGATACGGTTACCAATGAGGAGGATTCGAGCATGAGTATCCGAAAAACAGAATTCAAAAAACCGGAAACCATCAATACACAAGCAGATTTTTTGCAGGAGGATCCGGTATTTACTATCAAACGTGCGGACACCACCTACGAAGTACGGCGTCCGGAAGCGGAGGACCTGATAAAAAAGCAAAGGCAGGAGCCAAAAAAAGCCCAGCCTGCGTCGATTGACGAAGTAAAGGAAAAAGCAAAGGAGATCCCGGTTGTCATGCCGGAGGCTCCGATTCAAAAAACACAGAAAGAAAAGCTGATCGAGGATATCAAAACCTCTCATCAGACGCTCGAGGAGACCGAAGAACGCATTTACGGAAAGAATGCGGGGGAACTCAAAAAAACCCGCCTGGCGGATCTGGACGAATCGGATCTCGAAAAGCGCGCCGAGGAAGCCCAAAAGCGGATGGCGCTGTCCAAAAACCTGATCCGCGTGGAGGAGAAGGCGAAGAAGCCGTATGTGCGCAACCACACGGCGCTTTCTCCGGAGGAGCTGAAGAAAAAGATCAAAGCGTTTTATGATATATCCGAAAAGGCCGAAAACGTGGAAAAAGACGATACCTTCGTCAAAAATCTTGCCGAAAACTACGCCCTTTGCGATATTGCCGACAATATGAAGCGCTGGATCGCAGAGGCCTCCGAGGGCGGCTATCTGCCGAAAGACGCGAATCTTGTGGAAATCGAAAAGCGGATCGCCCGCTTCTCCCGGTTGAAGC
>JAFUXY010000120.1 GCA_017477005.1 Lachnospiraceae bacterium
CATAAGCGGGTGATTACGATTCAAAAAGGAACGATCGTGGAGGATCGCGGATAGGGAATCGTGGATTCGGTTGAATGAATGGAAGGGAGGATTGATTTCCATTAGTACTTTTTTCTACAATCTACGGCAGGGCTTTGCCAATATCTGGCGAAACAAGATGTTTTCGCTGGCCTCCGTCGCGACGATGACGGCGTGTATTTTCCTGTTGGGCGTGTTTTATTCGATCGGCAGCAATTTCAACAATATGGTGCATGAGGCCGAAGAGGGCGTGGCTGTGACGGTTTTCTTTGAGGAGGGGACGGACAACGGCACGATCGACGAGATCGGCGCAAAGATTGCCGCACGCCCGGAGGTCGCCCGCTATGAATTCATCTCCGCGGATCAGGCCTGGGAGGATTTCAAGGATGTTTATTTCGAAGGAAACGACGCCGCGGCGGACAGCTTCAAAAACGACAATCCGCTGGCAAATTCTTCCAACTTTGAGATTTATCTGTCCGATGTGTCGCAGCAGGACGAGCTGGTGGCCTATCTCGAGGGCTTGGATGGCGTGCGGGAGGTGCATCAATCCGAGGTGGCGGCGAAGACGCTGACAGATTTCAACTCGCTGCTGACCTATATTTCGATTGGCGTGATCATTATTCTGATCGCTGTGGCGATCTTCTTGATCAGCAACACCGTGACGGTGGGTATCTCGGTTCGCCGGGAGGAGATTGCGATTATGAAATACATTGGCGCGACGGATCGCTTCGTGCGGGCACCGTTCATCGTGGAAGGCGTAGTGATCGGCTTGCTCGGCTCGGTGATCCCGCTCGTGATGCTGTACTTCTTGTACAATGCGATTTTGGGTTATGCCTATTCGCATTTCAAGACGCTGAACAGCGTGGTATCGTTTATTCCGCCGGAGAATGTGTTCCGAATCCTGGTGCCGGTGTCGTTGGCGATCGGGGTCGGTATCGGTTATGTCGGAAGCCGGTTTACCCTGAAGAGGCATTTGAAGGTGTAATTATTCCGCAGGGGTTTTTGAAATGAGGGGAAATGGGTGGCGCAGACCGGCAGTGGCCTTTCTAATAATAATATGTCTTTGCGCGTCGGGTGTTGATGTGGGCTATGCGACGGAGAATGACGCAGCGACGGGAGATGGGCAGGCATCTGTGTCGGATGGTGCATCAGCTCAGGATGGGCAGACTTCTACGACGGAGAACGACTCTTCGCTCGAAAACGCGCAGGAGAAGAAGACGGAGCTGGAAGGGTCGCTGGCGGAGGCGAGACGTACGGTGCAGGGATTGCACGCGTCCAAAAAGACGGCGGAGCAGAAGATCAATGAGCTGCAGCAAAGCCTGGATCGGTTGTCGGATGAAGAGGAATCGGTGACTCGCAATCTGAAGAGCCTGTCTGATCGAATTTCGGATTCCCGCACCGGATTGGCGGAGGCACGAAAGGCGGCGGACGAGCAGTACGAGAAGATGAAGGCACGGATTCAGTACATGTATGAAAACAGCCGTTTCCGTACTATGGATTTGATTTTTTCGTCGGGCAGTCTGGCAGATTTTTTGAAGTCGGTGGAGTACGTGTCGGCGGTGTACAGCTACGATCGGGAGATGTTGGACGCCTATCGGGGGTATCTCGAAGCGATCGAACAGAGAATGAAGGAGCTGAAGGGGGAGTACCTGGAAGCCGAGGAGATGAAAGCGATTATTGCGGATCGGCACGAGGCGGTGGCCGTGCTCGTAGATGCGCAGAATGCGGAGATCGAACGGATTGACGGGGATCTTTCCGAGGCGCAGAAGCTCAAACGGGAGTACGAGCAGGAGGTGGCCGCGCAAAACGAGGTGTTGCTGGCGATTCAGGCGGAGATTGCCCGCCAGGCCGCCGAGGAAGAGGCTAGGAGGGCTCAGGAGGCTGAGAAAAAGCGCGCCGAGGCTGAGGCGAAGCGAAAGGCCCAGGAAGAGGCGGCCCGGCAGGCTGCCGAACAGGAGGCCGCCAGGCGGGCTGAGGAAGAACAGAAGGCGCAGGAAGCGGCTGGCGAGGAGACGGCCGAGGCCGAGCTGCAGGAAGATATCGAAACCCGTACCACTTCGGAGACGGTGGTGGATACGTCCGAAGAGGACGAGGAGGATGAAGAGTATTACGATGGGGATGCCGTCGAAGAAGAGGAAGAGACAGCGGACGCTACGGCCTCCGGCTTCATCTGGCCGTGTCCTTCGAGCCATACGATTACCAGTGAGTACGGTACGAGGGAGGCGCCGACCGCAGGCGCGTCGACGGAGCACCGGGGCATCGATATCGGGGCGGCGCAGGGATCGGCGATCGTGGCGGCGCAGAGCGGCACCGTGATCACGGCGACGTATTCAACATCGGGCGGAAATATGGTCGTGATCAGCCACGGCAAAAACGCCAACGGGCAGTTGGTCTGTACGGCGTACATGCACGCCTCCGAGCTGTATGTGTCGGTGGGCGATCAGGTGTCGCAGGGCGAGACAATCGCGGCGGTCGGGTCTACCGGGTATTCTACCGGGCCGCATCTGCATTTTGGAGTGACCGTGGGCGGCGCCTATGTGAATCCGCATGGATATGTCTAAGAAAATAAAATCACAGTTTTATAAATACAGCAAAAGAAACACAATCGTGATTTAAGGAAATCGTTCCGGAAAGGAGATCAGGATTATGGATTACAATGAAGAGATATTGCCAGCGCAGAATGCCCCGGTCGGGGAAGTGCCTTCGTTTGAAAAGCCGCCGAAAAAGGGCGGGTTTTTGAAGGGACTGCTGGTCGGGATTTTGTGCAGCGCTTGTATTTTCGCCTTGATCGGCGGCGTGCTGGCACAGACGGCGCTGCAGTTGGCGGGCAATGATGTGGTCGACGGGACGACGCGCGCGAAGCTGTCCTATCTGTCGCAGCTCATCCACCAGAATTTCTATCAGGACGTGGACAATGAAGCGTTGGAGGAAGGTCTCTACCATGGGCTGGTCGAGGGCTTGGACGATCCCTATTCGGAGTATTATTCGGAGCGGGAATACGAAGATTTCCAGATCAATACGACCGGCAGCTACGCCGGGATCGGCGCGCAGCTTTCGCAGGACAAGGAGACGATGGTGGTGACGATTACCAAGGTCTATCCGGACTCTCCGGCGGAGAAGGCCGGGCTGCGGGCGCAGGACAGGATCATTTCGGTGGACGACCACAAGGCGACCGAGGAAAAGCTTGAGGATTTTGTGCAGCGGATCCGGGGCGAGGAAGGCACCTCGATGAATATGGTTTATATGCGCAAGGACGAGGAGAAGACCGCGGAGATCACGAGGGCGAATGTGATCATCCCTTCGGTGTCCTACAAGATGCTCGAGGATGGGATCGGTCTGATCGAGATTTCGGAATTTGCGAGCAATACCAGGGAAGAGTTTGACGAGGCCGTGGCGGCGCTCGAAGAGCAGGGCTTGAAGGCGATCATCTACGATCTGCGCGCGAACCCGGGCGGCATGGTGTTGTCTGTGACGGATATCCTCGACGAGATTCTGCCGGAGGGCACGACGGTTTATATGGTGGACAAGCAGGGCGAAAAGACGACCTATTCGTCCGACGAGGAACACAAGATGGATTATCCGATCGTGGTATTGACATCGGAAAATTCAGCGAGTGCGGCGGAGATTTTCGCCGGAGCGATCCGGGATTACAAGTATGGGATTCTGATCGGCAAAAAGACCTACGGAAAGGGCGTGGTGCAGTCTACCTTTCCGTTGTCGGATGGCAGCGCGGTCAAGATGACGATTGCGAGCTACTATACGCCGAGCGGCAAGTCGATCCACGAGAAGGGGATCAAGCCGGACATCGATCTGGATTACAAATATACCGGGGATGTGGAGTCTACGGAGTATGATTACAGCAAGGACAATCAGGTGCGCCGGGCGATCAAGGAGTTGAAGAAGGAGCTAGATAAATAATCGCAAATCGATTTCCGCAGAAAATTTTTATTTTTATTTCAAAAATATTTTTTTGGTGTTATAATAGGAAAAAAGAGCGATCGTTTCACCATTATTTCGTTTTCTATGTTGGAGAAAGGGGGATTCGCAATGGTTGTTCACAATACAGGATTGGATCAGGCGGCCTGGAGCACGGGACAGACAGCCGGGACGCAGCGGGAGAGAAGCGCAGGACAGACAGCCGGGACGCAGGAAGAGAAGAGCGCAGCGCAGCGTCTACAGGAGCAGAATCAGACGCAGGACGCAGAGCGGGAAAAGAGAGCGCAGGAGACTGAGGATCGGGAAGAAGCAGAAAAGAGACGTTTGGAGGCGGTCGAGAGACGGGAAGAGAGCCTGGAAAACGTCGTTGCACGTTCAGAAGACGGAGATACTCTTCAGGTTGAGGAGGAAAATGCCGATATAGAAAATGAGGGTATCGGTGTCGCAGTGCGTCCGGACGCACCGGCGGGTCAGCGTCCACCAGAGGGAGCTATGCCGCAGGGGCGGCCGCCGGTCGGGCCTCCGCCAGTAGGCGCGCGCCCGGTGGTAGGATCAGAAGCAGCGGAAGTCTCCGTACAGGAGAGGAATGCTTCGACCGATGAGGAAAACTTCGATCTCGATGAGGACGAGGAGACGAACGCAGCTTCCGCTGAGGAAGAGGAAGAAGCCAGACGGCTGAACGCAGATGCGGAAAAGGAAGATCGCACGGCTCAGGTAGAGGCCGAGACAGAGAGGCTGCAAGCCATGAAAGAAGCTCAGGAAGCCAGGGCCGAGGAGAGAGCCAGAGAAGCGGAAGAGGTCGAAGCGCGTCAGGAACAGCGGAAGGTGGATCAGGACGAGCAGAAGGCGGCAGAGTCTTCTTCGAATTTCATCGGCGTTTCCAATGATCGTCTTGGACAGATGTTTGCGGAGGGCGAGATCTCGAGGGATGATTACCAGAAAGAGATCGATGCCAGAGAAGCGGAGCAGGAAAAACGCCAGATGGAGGCGAACCAGTTCAATCAGACGATGAGTACGATTGATCAGGTGGAGCAGAAGGCGGAAAACAACGCAAATGCGATCTCAGCTGCGGTTTCCGACAATGCGAGTGATACTCTCACAGCACAGCAGAGGCTCGATATGATCGACAATCTGCAGAAGGACGATATAGAAGAGGCAAAGAGAGAGGAGGATAGGAAAATCGTATGGCAAGCTCAGTTTCAGGAATAAGCCCGGTAAGTATGAACGCGATTTCTTCGGTGCGGCCAGTGGGGATCCGGCCACAGAATTTCACGGTAGAAAATGAATCCGAGGTATCGGATGCGTTTGCGGAGGCTTTGGCGGCGAATGGGGCAAGCGGCATTACAGGTCCTGCTCCGGTACAATACACCAATGCGCAGGCGGTATCGGATCGTTCGGATGCGATCCGGGACAGGGCGGCAGAATCGACGCGTGTGAATCAGTATTACAATGATGTGGCTTCCTCGTTCGAGGGCGCGCCGACATCGTACGATGCCAACGGCCAGGCAGCAAGCTACGGGGTAGTGGGCAGCACGATCGATCTGATCGCATAGGAGATGGATTCTTAAATCAAGATTTCCTCAGAAAAAGATGAGCAAAAAAGAACCGGGGCAGATCGCTTCCGGTTCTTTTTGTAGAAAATTTCATCATCCTTCAATATTTTGAAAATACCGATAAAACGCATGGCACATCAGAGGATGTGTAAACGTGAATGAAAGTTTTGGATCCTCCGTGCGTTTGACAACTACCTGCTTTGCGTCGACGCTCACAAAGGTATTTTCGAATGGGATATCTCCGGTGGCAAGCGACGGATCCGTGTCGATGGCGACCAAGGGTCTGGCTTCCTTGAGTATCCCGTCGAGCATCGCTTTGTAATCGGCGATGGTCGCTTTGTCCTTGTGGTAGCGGTAATGGCAGCGAGCTTCCTCCGTTCTCGAACAAAATCCTTCGATACAGGCCTGTCCAGGTCGGATGAAAAACGTATGTGAAAAACGCTCCCCGGCCGTGCGGTCGCTATAGAACGAGCGAACCTGGCCGGACAGATACAGGGGCATCCAAAAACCGATCGCCTCGAAAAGCTCCGGAATCGGGCGGTCGATATTGTGCAGAATCGTAATGCGCACACCGTTCTGTATGCATTTCGTCAGCAGCCCAACCAGAGATTTCGCGTAGTCTCCCCCCATCCAATCCGTTCCCTGATCAGAGTACAGCAGCAGATCGGTCTCTTTGTTTTGGATCGCCTCGGAAAGAAAACGAGTCACAAGACGACAGAGTCCTTCTGTGCCGCGGGTCTCTGGTTCTTCTAGCGCTGGCGCGGGCAGGGTCATCTGGATCGAATAGTCTTCCTCGGAGAGAGCGCTATTTCCCGGTGCGCTGGCGGGTTCGACAAAATCGGCTGCTTTTGACGCAATGGGAGGGCGCTCTGGAATGTCAGAGATCAACACGGAAAGCAGGTGATCCACCGCCAGCTCCTCGTTTTTCGAGGAAAACATCAAAAGCCACTGCTGCAGTACTTTGATGCCGTCGGTGTCCTCCAAGACCGCCTCCGGAATCTGCGTATGCTGCGACAAAAAAGGGAGAAGATCCTTTTGTTTGGCTTCATCGATCAGCGTATAGCAAATGCTGGCAAGGTATTTGGAGTGGTAACGGGGCATACGCTCGCCCCGACGGAGACGGCTGACATACGAAACATCGATGCCGGTCTTGTCCGAAAGCTCGCCGTTTGAAATATCGATCAAGTCCAATACGGCGTTGAAGCGTTCGCCAAAGGCGGCAAAGGCAGTTTCCTGTTCTATACTGGATTTGCGCTTTGCCAGGATCTTTTGCGGTAATACGATATCGTCGTAGAGCCACAAAAGCAGACGATCCTTCAAGAGATCATCGGAACAATTTTCCGTCGCTCCACAGAGATGGCAGAGAACCGAACGTTTTTCGTCGTCCTGCACAATGCCGAAGATAGCGCTAATGAGCTTTTTCATCGTAGGACTGGTGGGCTTTGGAACCCGGGTGCCGCGGCGGACGCGGCTGAAATTGGAAGGCGAGCAGCCGATGGAACGCGCCACATCGGTGCTGCTGACATCTAAGGTATCAAACAAAGTGGAAATTTTCTCTGAAAGCATAAAAGCCCCTGTTCTAATGTATGGAAAACCGATTAAATATTCACATAAAATACAATTGTTTACAGGTTGAACAACAAATCAAACCTTCATTAAACAAAAAACACCTAAAATCAAATCTTTATTGAATTAAATACTTTTCAATAGAAGTCACGGCGTTGGCGCCGTCGGCCACCGCTGTCACCACCTGCCGCAGAGGTTTGGTACGCACATCTCCGGCTGCGAAAATCCCTGGGATCGAGGTCGTACAGGTCTCATCGGCGACGATGTATCCGGCTTCATTTCGTTCCGGGAGTCCCTTGATGCCGTCTAAGTTGGCGTGGATGCCCACCGCCAAAAATACGCCATTGACAGCGAGGGTGGATTCTTCCTTGGTGCGGACATTTTGAAGCCGCAGCGATTCGACGGCGTCCTGTCCAACGACCTCCTGCACGATCGTATCGTAGAGCGGTTCAATATTGTCGATCGAGAGCGCCTGCTCCTGCAAAATCTTCGCCCCGCGAAATTCATCCCGGCGGTGGATCAGATAGACCTTTGCCGCAAAGCGGGACAGATAGATCGCGTCCTCCAAGGC
>JAFUXY010000121.1 GCA_017477005.1 Lachnospiraceae bacterium
ACCGCCGCCACCACTGCTTTGAGAACCCCCTCGTCGCTCTGCATCAGCGCCCGGAACAGGTAGTCGTTGGTCAGCCGGACCGGCAACGGCCCCGTCAGCTTTTTCCAGTCATCGTTTTTCACGACCGGATAAGCGTACATCTTTTCCGTCAGTCTCGTCATATGCCCTCCCTCCGCGGGAGGGGCGCATTCCTCCGCCGCATCTCCCGCTCTATGAATAATATAAATGGAAATAATAAAGCAGGAAATGTGTCTTTCAGAAATGAAAAAAGATAGTCAGACCGATTCTGCTTTTTGAAAATTGAGGCTTGATCCGCCTCCTCTTTCTGAACAGTATAGCGCCTAAACACGTATTCCGCAACAAGAATTTCAGATAAAACAACAAACTTTCCGTATTTTTAATTCGCACTCCAAATATAAACTTTTCTTAATAATTGTTTATAAAAAGTTAATTGAATCTGCCCTGAGCTTTTGTTATTCTTTTCGTACATTTTATACCTGACAGAACAAAGATATGGAATTTTGTTTCCGGACGAGGTATATGCAGTCTTACAGCTAAAGCACACAGAACTACAACGAAATCAAAGATTTCTGTAGTTCTAGCGAAAATATCCGAAAATTTCAGGCATTTTAGTCATCAATTGTCCACAATGGGATTGCCTGAAATTTCCAGATATTAAGTGCGACTAGTATGATAGACAGGTTTGTTTATACATAAATGATACCTGAGAAAAAGACAAACAGGATGGGGCATTTATTTGATTGCAGTGCCTTGTGGGGGACAAGAATGAAGGAGATTATTGAGGAATTTGGAGTGGCGCTTGTGCAGACGGCGTTTGCTGTAGGGATGTCGGCGATGTTCTTTTCAGCAATACTTTTGTTTACTTAAAGAGGAGAGGTAGCGCATTGATCGTTATTTTGGAAGAATACGGAGTCGCCGTGCTTGGGGCAGTCGGCACGGCGATTATCATTGGATTCATGGCCTTTGCGTTCATGAATCCCGCCGGGTTGATATCCGAGCTGTTCAGCGGATTTGTTTCACTATACCTATGACGGAGGAGAAATTATGCAAGATATTATTCATCAATACGGAAAAAGCATTTTGCTATTGGCTCTGACAGCCGGGATTCTGTCCATATTATTTGGAGGACAAACCACTCTTTATGAGCGGATCGCCGAACATCTTGCTTTTTCGGCTCCGATCGTTTCAAATGCAGCGGCGGCCGCCTCTGAAACACTATTTTTGGAGGCTCCCCTAAAGGTCTGCCCCAAAACAACACTGCAAAAAAACACGACCTATCACATCCAACAATTGGTCACCGAATCCCAAGGCTCGTCCGAGCAGATCAAGGGCGGAAAAGCCCTGCAGGTTATGCGGCTCTATGACGCACCCTCGGGAAAACAGGAGCTTTTGGATATGACAGATGAATGTATCCTCTCCACTGGAAATACCATCCGCTTCCCTTCTCGCGGTCTGTATTACCTGACGGTGTCTCTTCGGGACAGCACGGCAAGAGACGCTTTGCAATACCTGTACATTTCCATAGAAGGAGATTTGGAACCATGAAACATATCGTGTTCGGAATGTGCGCCGCCCTTTTGATCGTATCCATCCTGATGAATACTATGACGATCGAGGGTACGAGCCTACGAAACCGGGAAATGAAAAACGCGCTTCACTGTGCCTTGGAAGAAGCACTGCAAGATGCGATCAGCCGGGAACATTACGATACAGCGGACAATGAACTGCTACTTGCTGACGCTACAGCTCTGCTTATGAACCAATTGAATGCGAACGACAAAAACCTGACCTTGTCACTCGACATCGCCGGAGTAGATGCCAGAGCCGGTCTTCTGTCCGTCCACGCCTCCGAAACCTTTACCTATCCCGATGGACAGACCGGCGAAGTAGAGGATACAGCAACGGTCATCCTCGAGCGGGAAGTGCCAAAGAATCGTTACAATATTGTCTACGAGATACCGAAAGCTACAATGGAGACCCTGCTACTGCCAAAAGAAGTCCGCCGTTATTGCATCGAAGAACGCCAGCCTCTGTCCGTACCGGATACTCCGTCCGTTATGAGCGAAAAAGGGTGGACAATCAGCGCTTGGGTGGACAAAACGACCAACACCAGCTACACCAGGGACCAGCTTCTAAAAACAATCGCTTCAAAGGATATGACGTTGGTTGCTGTTGTTGAGAAAAAATGACTCCGCTGAAATGAATCCCTTCAATCTTTCGTTGCAACTGTTTTGGGAATGCATTATACTAGAAAACAGGAGGGAACTTTCGATAGAAAATAGAAAGCGGAAAACACATGCATTATTGTATTGGGGATGTCCATGGGTGCTACGATGAAATGATCGCACTTCTCGGACAAATTGAGCAGAAAGACAGAAATGCGCACTTTCTTTTTGTAGGTGATTTTGTAGATCGGGGTCCAAAGGTATGGGATACCATCGAATGGGCGATGACCAATATTACCAGAGACGGAAAGTACCAGAGCGTACAGGGAAACCATGAGCAGATGGTGCTTCAATGGTATGTGGGTTATTGCGAATGGCGTGCGAAAAAGATCCGTCTCTCCCCGCCTCCTGAGCCGAACTATGATTTTATGGAGCAGGCCGAGGCCAAGGACATGCTCGATCCCAATGCATTGAAGCCGATCATGGATTTCTTTATGGGACTCCCCTTCCACAAGGTTGTCTCCGTCCCCGGACGGAACGGAAAACCAGTCACGTACGATATTGTACACGCCTGGTATGATTTTGATGAACCGGAGGACAGCGCCCAACAGTACCTTGACAATTTATGGAGACGTGAAATAAGCGGAAATTTCGAAAGCGACCACATCGTGATCCACGGGCATACGCCCACGTTGTCGGCCTTTTATCTCGGCCAGGAGCACAGCTCCCCGGGCATGATCATCTACCGGAAAAATGCAGTCAATATCGACGGCGGCTGTGTCTTTCATGGACAGGTAGGCGTTTTGCCGGGCTTTCTCTGCGGCATCTGTCTCGAAACCTTGGAAGAATTCTATTCTCCATCGTTCAAGGATCGGCTGACCCTCAAACAACGGATGGATTATTTGCGCAAATACCGCTGCAAACCAAATCCCTTTCGCGAAGAAATGCTCGAAAGACTGCCGAAGCAAAAGGAAAGCGGGTGAATGCCCCGGCCAATCACCCGGCAAACACATTCGCAGAAACCATTCCTCAATTGACTGCTTCGTCCGTCTGCGGCAGCCGGATCCGCACCTTTTCGATCCGGTGCCGCTTGACCTCTGCCACCGTCAGGATCGCCCCGTTTTCGGTCACATATTTTTCCCCTGCTGCCGGGAAATGGTCGAAAAGCCCTGTCAGATACCCTCCGATCGTATCGTAGTCCTCGGACTCAAACCCAAGTGGAATCTCGTCCATCAAATCCTCGAGATTGGTACCGCCCAGGACTTCAAACTCCCGCTCCCCGATCCCGACGATATTGTCGGTCTCATAGGTATCAAACTCGTCGCGGATCTCCCCGACCAGCTCTTCGAGCAGATCTTCAAGCGTGACCATGCCTACCATTGCGCCAAACTCATCCAACACGATCGCAATGGACAGCGAATTTTGGCGCATCTCATCGAACAGATCCGACGTTTTCTTTCGCTCATAGGTGAAAAATGGCTTCCGAAGATGCTCCCGCATCGAAAACGATTGTTTGCGGTCGATCAGCAGGATATCTTTCATATTGATCAAACCGATGATGTTGTCATTCTCTCCCTCATACACCGGAATCCGGGTGTACATATTTTTGGAATAGACGCTCATCAGCTTGTCATAGGACCAATTGACATTGGCAATCGTCATGTCTATACGCGGGATCATTACCTCTTTCACGGTCGTATTGGAAAAATCAAAGACATTGTGAATCAAATCTTTTTCGTCATCCTCGATCGCCCCGCTCTCATGCCCGACATCCACGATCGTTTCAAGCTCCTTTGCGGAAATCAGATTTTCATTCGAGGTCTCACTCACGCCCAATCGATGCAGAAAAAACCAGGCGATCGCGTTGATGAAAATAATGCATGGCGTGAGCAGCCACATCAAAAACCAGATAATTCCGGCATAGCGGAGGGAGAGCTTCGTCGCCTCGACGGTCGCTAGATTTTTCGGAGAGATTTCTCCGAATACCAAAATCAAAAATGTCAGAATTCCGGTCGCGATACCGGCGCCATAGTGCCCCAAAAGCCCGACAGCCAGCACCGTTGCCAACGAGGACGAGGAAATATTGACGATATTGTTGCCGATCAGAATGGCGGAAAGCATCTTCCCCTTGTCGTCAATGACATCGAGCACGCGCCTGGCTCGGCGGTCGCCCTCGTCCGCAAGCGTCAGTATCTTGATGCGGCTAACCGTTGTCAGCGCCGTCTCTGCCGATGAGAAAAAGAAAGACAGCGCCAACAGCAAAATCAGCAGAACAATTTGGATTGCTATATCAATGGTCATAGTGTCTTTGGCTCCTACGCCTGACTCAGATACGCCTTTTGTTCGTCTGTGAGAACGTCAATGGAAATACCAAGGAAGGAGAGCTTGCGGTTTGCCACCTCAAGGTCCACCTCCCGCGGCACAGAGATCAGCTTCTCGGAAAGCTGCCCCTCGTGCTCGATCAGATATTTGGCGGAAAGCGCCTGAATGGCGAAGCTCATATCCATGATCTCAGCCGGATGCCCGTCTCCGCAGGCCAGATTCACCAACCGTCCTTCCCCGAGTACATAGACAAAACGATCCTTTGCCACCTCGTAGCCGATGATGTTTTGCCGCTGATTGATCGAAGATAGCGCCATTTCACGCAGCCCCTTCATGTCAATCTCTACATCGAAATGCCCGGCATTGCAAAGAATGGCGCCGTTCTTCATCTTCGGGAAATAGTCGGTGGTAATCACTCCGGCACAGCCCGTTACGGTCACGAAGAAATCGCCAACAGAAACCGCATCGTCCATTTTCATGACGCTGAATCCGTCCATGACTGCTTCGATTGCTTTGACCGGATCGACCTCTGTGACGACGACCTGCGCGCCGAGACCCTTCGCCCGCATTGCGACGCCCTTGCCGCACCAGCCATAACCAGCAACCACCACGGTTTTTCCCGCGACGATTAGATTGGTAGTACGGTTGATGCCATCCCATACCGACTGCCCAGTTCCGTAGCGGTTGTCGAAGAGATGCTTGCAGTCTGCGTCGTTGACCATGACCATCGGAAACGCCAGCTTGTCCTGCGCCGCCATCGCCCGCAGGCGGATGATGCCGGTCGTCGTTTCTTCGCAGCCACCGATCACGTATGGAAGCTCGTCCACAAGCTCGGTATGCAGCATGTTTACGAGATCGCCGCCATCGTCGATAATGATATTGCAGTGATGCGACAGTACCCGGCGGATATGCGCCGAATATTCTTCCTCTGTCGCCTGATAATAAGCGTAGACATTCAGCCCGTCCTCCACCAGTGCAGCCGCTACGTCGTCCTGCGTGGACAGAGGATTGGAACCGGTGATATACATTTCGGCACCGCCCGCCGCCAACACCTTGCAGAGATAGGCGGTCTTTGCCTCCAAATGAACCGACAGGGCGATACGTTTTCCCTCAAACGGCTTTTCCTTAGAAAAATCCTCTTCAAGACTCCGCAGAAGAGGGCAGTTCTTCCTCACCCAGTCGATTTTGTGCTGTCCGCTCGGCGCCAGGGAAATATCCCGAATATCAAAAGACATAATTGTGTACTCCTTTCATTTAAGGAAATGCTTTCATCAGAGTTTTATTTGTGCCAAATCCCAGCATAAATTGGCACTTCCTCAAGCCAACTCCTTCAACAACGCATCCCGCTCGAGCTTGGTAATCCGATCCGAAACAAGTTCCATCTTTTTCTTGACCCGATCGTTGACCCGATAGCCAGAAAGCATTCTGAGAATATCCGCTGCCCCGTCGAAGTCAAACGCCTCAACTAGCTCGCGGATCCCGCCAAAGGCGGATTTCAACTGATCCTCCGGAAGCTCGGGAAGCGCCGGGGTTCCGTCTCCGGATAAAGCAGACGTTTTCTCTTCTGCCGGTGAAACTGCCGCTGCCTCGTCTGCCGCAGACTCCTTCCCCGCGCCGCCATCAAGCGCACGAGCCAACTGCCCGGCCAATTTTTTGTAATCCGCCAGCAAGGCAGGCGTATCCGAATGGATCTCTTTTGTATTGTTTTCATCGGCACAGGCCTCCAGACGCTTGGCTCGCTCAGACAGCCCGGCCGCCCCGATGATACGCAGAGAACTCTTCAACGCATGAACGGTAATACCATAATCCTTGATATTTCCATTTTGCAGATAGTCTTCCACCTTCTTGGGAATATCCTTTGCGGCAGTCACAAAGTCCGAAATCGTAGAACGGAGAATTTCTTCGTTCATACAGTTCTCAAGCCCCTCCTTGACAGAGAGCCCCTGAATCTGTGACAATGCCGAAAGGAAGGGGCTGTCCGCATAATCGTTCGTCGAAGAAGCGTCCCGTTCCTTGATTTCCTCTTCGGTCGGAATATGTACCTTTTCGGCAGGCAGCCGCTCCAAAATGGCACGTTCGAGCTTCTTTCCGTTGATGGGCTTGGTCAGATAATCATCAAAGCCCTCCTCCAAAAACATCTCCCGGGCGCCAGCCATTGCGTTCGCCGTCAGCATGATAACAGGAGTGCCGTGGTTTTTGTTCTCATAGCTGTGCTTCATACGGCGCAGCGTTTCAATGCCGTCCATCCCGGGCATGCGCTGATCCAAAAAGATAATATCGTATTTGTATTTGCCAACCAGCGACAGCGCCTCCTTGCCGCTTTCCGCTGTGTCGATCTTCACAAGGGTGCTCTTCAGCAGCCCGCGGATTACTGTCAAATTCATGCGCGTGTCATCCACGACCAAAATGCGAGCTTTCGGTGCCTGGAAGGATTCATGGTAATTGGCGGCTGTCTCCACGGATTGGCGATACATCTCCGCAAAATCTCCGATCGGCGACCAGTCCTTCACCTCCTGCGTCACCTTGAACGAAAACACCGACCCCTCGCCGTAGGTACTCTGGACATCCAACTTCGAATCCATCATGGAAAGCAGGGACAGCACGATATTCATCCCGAGCCCCGTCCCCTCGATGCTGCGGTTCCGCTTTTCTTCAATTCGCGCGAAAGGCGTGTACAGCTTGGGAATATCCTCTTCCTTGATGCCGATTCCGGTGTCCTTGACGGAAAAAGACAGCGAGATATGCGATTCATCCTCCTTCTCGGCACTCACCGTCATTTCGACAGAGCCGGTTTCCGTATATTTGACTGCATTGGTCAAGATGTTCAACGCGCACTGCTTGATACGGGTGTCATCGCCAAACAATATATGCGGCATATTGGAATCAACATGAACCGAAAACGCCAGATTCTTCTCATCCGCCCGCACAGCCGTCATATTCACGAGGTCATTGAGCAGAGATGAAAGGTCATAATCCACTTCGATAATTTCCATCTTCCCTGAATCAATCCGGGAAGAATCAAGGATGTCGTTGATTAGCGACAGCAGCGTCCGCCCGGAATTTTGGATATCCATAGCGTATTTTCGGATCTCCGCTTCGGAGGATTCCCGCAGGATCATCTCGTCGAGACCAAGCACTGCATTGATTGGCGTGCGAATCTCATGCGAAACACTCGACAGGAAACGGGACTTGGCTTCGTTGGCCTCCCTCGCCTTCCGTACTTCCTCTTCAAGATCCCTCGTTGTCGCTTCGAGGAACTTGGTCATACGCAAGACAAGGGGAATCGTCTTGTGGTGATATGGGCATTCGTCTGTATTACAAACCGGGAGCTCCGGCCGCTCTTTTGGCACATCACCCTCCCGCATCGCAATGGAAATCAATGTGGAATTGAGCTCGCCTCCGCCCTCGCTATCATACAGTATCTCCGATTCGCCGTGAATGACCATTTTCTCCGGCGCCGCTGGCGAATAAAAATTATGCTCTATCTCAACATCCTCTTTTAGAAGAACATTTCGATTGCCGCAGCCAATCAGTTCCAACGCCTGGGGTGCAAAACGTGCTACCTCCATAGCATCTACATAGGTTTCGGCAAAAATCACGTCCGGATTGCCATAGGTGAATTGAAGTTCATCCCCTTCATAGACCGGCGCTGTGAAATACACTTTATCGGGATCGTTGAAAAACAACCCCGTACGTGCGAATAAACGGCTTCCATATTGAACTCCGAACGGAAATTCGCAGACATTTTCTACCGTGAGCTGCGCCGGTGCAAGCCCCAGATACTTACTGTACACCCTTGTGGCAGGCTTTCCATCAATCTCGGAGACAATATTTGGTCCCTCCATCTTGGTAATCGTCATCTTCTTGCCCATCGGCGTCCAGCCCAAATTGTAGCCGGAGCGGATATGCAGATCCTCGCCACAGAGTACTGCTGCCACAAAACCGTTTTTGACAAGCCGATCTGCGGAAAAGACACAGCCAAGCGCCATAGGATCCTCTTTCGGAACGTTTCTGCGCCCCATAGCCCTCTCTCCATAGAAGATGACATCCGGATTCTCCACAGAGGCCATGGTCAAAAAGCTATCCACAGAAAGCCCCTTTCCCACAGCCATCAGGTGTACCCCACGCACCTGCGGCATCGCATGGAGATATTGGCCAAACAGCCCACCATTCCCCATTTCACAGAGCATGCCGAGTTCGTACGCCTTGACTGTCACAGTCGAAGACTCAAAAAACAGGACATCCAGCACTGCATTTTCGAAAGCCTCTCGCGTCGGCGGCAGCGTCGTGAAAAACTCATAATCTTCTCTGTTGCACGCTGTCATCCCCATAATCTGCGCCTTCGGAAGCTTTGCACGGATTCCAGAGACGGCAAAGCGAATGCTTGATTCATTCCAGCTCTCGACAAATACCTGCACCAGCACAGATTTCGCCTTCTGATACTCCTCCGATTCAGCAATTTCCTCCAGATTCCATTTCCACTCTTCCCTTGTCTCTGAACGATAATTTCTTTGAATCATTTTCCCTCCTGAATCAATTTCTCAACAAAACTCCAAGCTTCAAAGAAAGATTTTCCGCTTCGCTCCGCCAAAGAAACTACTTCCTCGTATTCCGGATAGATGCGGCTTCGCCCGTCCGGCAGCCGAACCCGCTTTGCCGCAAGCGTCCCAAACTCGGTCTGAAATTCCTCAAAGGAACGTGCAAGCACCGTCCGCCCCATCCGCACCCGACGAATCCCGATCGTCGTGGTCTCCTCAAAGATCCGGTTTTCGATGGATTCTCTTGTTGCGTCATCACAAAGCACAACCAGCTCCACTCCCGGCCTGTTTTTCTTCATGTATATAGGCGCATAATGCACCTCTCTCGCACCCGCTATGAACAGGCTGTTCATCAGGTAGCCAAGCCGCTCCGCAGAGCTATCGTCGATGTCAGTCTCGAGCCGCCAAACGAAATCACTGGTCTCATCGGTCGTCTCTATTTCCATCAGGCGAACCATGCTCGCCCTCTCGTATTGCCGTTTTCCAGCCCCAATCCCGGTACGCCTCACGATATAGGTCGACGGTAATGCTTCCTCGCTCCGAAACGCCGCTACGGCCGCCGCTCCAGTAGGCGTCACAAACTCTCCCTTCACGTCGATCCGTCTCAATGGAATCGCATGCACCTGCGTGATGTTTTGCACGGCAGGCACCGGGATCGGCAAAATTCCATGAGCGCATCGCACCGTCCCCTGCCCTTCGCAGAGATATGGAACGATCAGCGAATCAATTCCCAGATCGTCCATACATACCGCAATAGAGACGATGTCCACAATCGAATCCACCGCGCCCACCTCATGGAAATGTACCTCTTCTATGGGCAATGCATGTGCCTTTGATTCGCTCTCCGCCACAATGCGGAAG
>JAFUXY010000122.1 GCA_017477005.1 Lachnospiraceae bacterium
GCGATAGATCCACCTTCTCCCGCGAAAAACGGCTCCATCTGTCTGTCACCACATAATAATGCCCGTTTTTCTTCTTGCAGGACAGATCCAGCACAATATGCTCCTGTCCCACCGCTTTCTTCACCCGATTGAGCCGGTCGTAATCCACCACGCCGTCATGGAAAATGTAACTTGTCATAATCACATGCGACGCGCCGGCCGACAAAAACTCTTCGGCGTTCGCTTCAGAAATGCCGCCGCCGATCATCATCCCGCCGGGAAAGGTTTCGAGCGCCGACAAGGCCTGTTTTTTGGTGTCCGGGTAATGCGGACTGGTCGGACTGTTCAGCATAATCACATGCCCGCCGCCTAAATTTTGTTCCTTAAAAAAATTGGCGAAAAAATTCGCATCCCGCTCGGAAACAAATTTTTCCTGAGCGAAATCCCCTTCATCTTGCAAGCTCTCCCCTACAATTTGCTTGACCTTGCCATTGTGTATATCTATGCATGGTCGATATTCCAACGAAAACCACCCCTTTCGATTTGTTACTTTCCTTCCAATTTCCCCGTTTCCTCGGATTCCTTTTCACCTGGAAATACCAGTCCCAGGATGCGGAGAAATTTTCGACACGTTTCCAATTCCCCCTTGCCTTCCTTCGCTTCTTCATTCAAGAACCTTTGCATTTCATCTTTGCTCATAATTTACTCCTCCACCGAATAATTCGGCGCTTCCTTTGTGATCTGGATGTCATGCGGATGCGACTCCCGCAAGGCCGCCGGTGAAATTTTCACAAACCTCGCGTTCAACTTCAGGTCCTTGATCGTCCGGCAGCCGCAATACCCCATTCCTGAGCGAATGCCGCCGAGCAATTGGAAGACGACGTCCTCGAGAAGTCCCTTGTAAGCGACCCGTCCTTCCACGCCCTCCGGTACCAGCTTGCTCGCGCCAGATTGGAAGTAACGATCCTTCGACCCGTTTTCCATCGCAGAGATTGAACCCATTCCACGGTATACTTTGAACTTCCGCCCTTGGAACAGCTCGAACTCTCCAGGCGACTCATCGCAGCCTGCGAACAGGGAGCCGATCATACATACGTTGGCGCCCCCGGCCAGTGCTTTCGTCATATCGCCCGAGAATTTGATCCCGCCGTCCGCGATAATCGGAATGCCGTATTTCTGCGCCGCAGAGTAGCTGTCCATGATCGCGGTCATTTGCGGAACACCGATACCGGCCACCACCCGCGTTGTGCAGATCGAGCCGGGGCCGATGCCGATCTTGACAGCGTCCGCGCCGGCCTGGATCAACGCCTCCGTGCCTTCCGCCGTCGCCACATTTCCGGCGATCACCTGCAGATCCGGATATTTTTTCTTGATCTGCTTCACGGCTTCCATGATATTTTTGGAATGGCCGTGCGCCGAATCGATGCCGATCACGTCGACATGCACCGCCACCAGCGCATCCACCCGATCCATCATATCCGGCGTGATGCCCACAGCCGCGCCGCAGAGCAGCCGCCCCTGTGAATCCTTGGCTGAATCCGGATATTTGATCTGTTTTTCAATGTCTTTGATCGTGATGAGTCCCTTCAAATTGCCGTCGTCGTCCACGATCGGCAGCTTTTCCTTCCGGGCTTTTCCGAGGATTTTTTTCGCATCCTCAAGCGTGACGCCGACCTTTGCGGTAATCAGATCCTTCGAGGTCATACACTCGGAAATTTTCTTGGTGAAATCTTCTTCGAACTTCAGGTCGCGGTTTGTAATAATGCCTACTAGCTTCCCGCCCGTCGTGATCGGAACGCCGGAAATCCGGTACTTGCCCATCAGCTCATCCGCATCCTTCAAAGTATGATCCGGCGATAAAGAAAATGGATCGGTAATAACGCCGTTCTCAGAACGTTTCACCTTGTCTACTTCATCCGCCTGCTCTTCAATCGACATATTCTTGTGGATAATGCCGATGCCTCCCGCCCTCGCCATCGCGATCGCCATCCGGTGCTCTGTCACCGTGTCCATCGCCGCGCTCATCATCGGGATATTCAGTCGGATCGTCTTTGTCAGGTTGGCTCTCAAATCGACGAGGTTGGGAGTCACCTCCGAATACTGAGGCACCAGCAACACATCGTCAAACGTAATTCCTTCGCCCATTATCTTCGCCATTCCATTCCTCCTCTCTTGATTTCACAGCCCCATTTCTGATCTACCTGTACGGTTGGTGCATCTTTGATGCTCCAACCTGCCCCACATGCATTCGCAAAACTTGCACTTCGTGCTCCACTGTCTGCTGTCGCAGACTGTTTTGCTCATTTGTGGGGTAGGTCGCACATCCAAAAACGATATTTTGATTGCAATAAATCGCATCAAAACATCGTTTCGGATGGCAACCGTACAAGTTTACAGAACATAGTACAATACTCCGCAAAAAAGCGCAACCATCATTCCAACGACGACATCGGAAATGAAATGCACCCCGAGCAGCACGCGGCATGCGGCCAATACCAATCCCGCTGCGTAAAAGGGCAGCGCAAATGCGTCGGTGGTTGCGTACAGATACGTTTCCGCCAGCATGAATACGGAGAAAACATGGCGGCTCGGAAACGACTTGTGTACCGTATTTTTCGGAATCAGAGCCGCTATTGGATAACGCTCATACGGGCGGCTTGCCCCGATGAAGTACCTAGCCGCGGATACCCCCAGAAAACCGGCGAGGGGGATGCCGATCGTTTTTGGGAGATCGGAAGGGTTGTACTGAAAGCACCAGATCAAAAACAGCGGATAACTGATAAACACCACGGCGCTGATGCACCGTTCCGCCAGCCGCACCAGTCCCAGAAACCGCTCATGCGTTTTCATATACTGATTGAGATGTACATAAAATTCTTCGGACATTCCCCAAATTCCTCACTCTCGTACGCCGTTTTCCTCGATATAGTCTTCGACATCGTTCAAGAAAGCCGCCCATTCCTCCGGATGATCCACGTAATATTTCGGGCAGATTTTCCCGGTCACATCGTAATGCCGGATCACCCCGTCGAGCGGAATATCGTATTCTCCCATCAGATAGGCGACCAGCTTCACCAGCGATTGGTAGGTCTGCATATAAAATTCGCCGGTTTCGTCGAAATGGCAGCACTCGATCGAAAGGGTGTCGTGGTTTCGCTCGTTGGACGCGTAGGCGATTTCGTCGTCCGGCACGCATCGGATGATCTCTCCGTCCAAACCGATGATGTAATTGCTGCTTGCCTTTGTGAGATGGCTCTGGGAGAGCCCTTCAAAGTAGTCTCGGTTCTGCTGCGCCGTCGTGCCCGGATTCGCCGTATAATGTACGACAATGCCGTTGATTTCCTCGAGCGGCAGCACCGGCCTCGAATACTCGTTCGGGGACAAAAGCTGCTCATCGATCGTGGGCTGCTCCTTCACCACCTTTGGCTTTTGCATACGGACGACATAGTCTCTGGTCCGCGTCGCTATGAAAAAGAAGGTGGACAGTACGCCGATCACCGCAAAGCCAAGTACGATACCATATACTATCTGTGTTTTTTGCTTGTTTGAAATACGTCGCATAATATTTGTATTTTCCTAAAACGAATACAAGAAAGGCAGCCCCAAAACAAGCTGCCATATCGATTCACCGTGCGTTTGGCCGCACAGTTGTCTTTTTATTCAACATCCAATTGTCGGATCATTTCGTCCCGCTCCGGGATGATCCGTTCATAAAACCGGTCGGCGATCTCTTCCATAGAGACATCCATGGAAAACGCCATTTCCTCAAACAATTTTTTCGAAGCAATGTTCATAATCTTCTCGTCGCTCGCCATCACCTTTTTGCCCTCTGCGATCCGCTTTTCCTTGCGCAGATAGACTGTCTTCAATACGGTACCGAGCGCATCGATATCAAATTTCGCAATTTCCTCTTTGAACATTTCCGTTCTCGCTCTTGCATTCTCCTCATGCAAAACTGGGTATGTTGGTACTCGATTCAACAGTTCCTCGAACTCTTCAGGCGGAAATACATCCCGAATACGCACCTTCGTATCGACAGGTGTGGTCAGTCTGGTTCCTTTCGAAAACACCGGCTCCAAAGAGTAATACAGCTTCTCGGAACCCCGCCCTTGAAGAGCTTTTTCACAAATTTCTACCACCCGACAGACGCCGGAGGACTCATGAACAATATAATCTCCCACCTCATACCTTTTCATCCTTCACCTCGCTTTCAGATTTGAAGTAGTACCATAAATGTAATCATTGTACCTCAAAATACTTCCTATCAGTATAGCACAAATTTTCTGAATTTTCCAGTGTGTCGCCCGAAAGAGTTGCTATTTTTTTTTGAGAAATATGGTATCATAGGAGCTGCGAGAAATCCATATAGGGAAATGCGGATCAAAGCGTTTTTTTGTGCCAGTAGAGGTATTTGCTATGAAACTGATTCTATGTGATATTTCACGGATTCCGATTGAAGCGGATTTTGAAAGCGTATTGCCGAAGATGGAGGAACGGGCGAGAGAGCGGATTTTGCGGTTTCGGCGGATGGAAGACCGGTATCGGGCCTTTGCCCGGGACGTCCTGCTTTCCTGGGCGCTGCAGGCGCTTTTTCCTGGGCGAAGGGCGGCGCTGGAAAAGAATGAATACGGAAAGCCCTTCGTGCCGCAGGAAGTGGCTCCTTCCGAGAAAAAGGAGTTTAGTATTTCCCATTCCGGCGACCTCGTCGCCATAGCCTATGGGACAGGCCGCGTAGGGTTGGATGTGGAGCGGTTGGAACGCATCAAGGATGTAGAAAAGCTGCTTCGGTTCTTTTCCGATGAAGAAAAGAAGAGAATCATCGGGGCGGCGGACTCCAAGCGGGAATTTATACGGGTTTGGACCTAC